>NZ_QPFW01000246.1:0-94665 GCF_008122455.1 Enterobacter sp. C6 | reverse complement strand
TTTCAGGATTTTTTCTCTTCAACCGACCGGGTTGTTTGTGAAGTGATTCACATCCGCCGTGTCGATGGAGGCGCATTATAGGGGGCCGCCGAGGAATGACAAGCGGAAAAATGCATTTTTATTTCAACCGCTCATCTTTTCGCCAAAAAGGCTATTTATGGTGCTTTTTAATCTCTTTTGGCAGATCGGCCAGACTATTAATCACCCAATCCGCTGCATTTTCTGCTTCTGGCGTTACTGGCTTACCGGTGCGGACTAATATTTTGGTCCCTACACCCGCTGCTGCTGCTGCCTGCATATCTTCCAGTTTATCGCCCACCATATAAGAAGCAGACATATCAATGTGCAGGAACTCCTGCGCAGAGATGAACATCCCCGGATGCGGCTTACGGCAGTCGCAGGTCTGGCGATACGCTTCTACCGTTCCCTGCGGGTGGTGCGGACAATAATAGATGCCGTCGAGATCCACGCCGCGGTCGGCCAGCGACCAGTCCATCCATTCCGTCAGCGTCTCGAACTGCGCTTCGGTGAATTTACCGCGTGCAATACCGGACTGGTTCGTTACAACTACCAGCGCATAGCCCATCTCTTTCAGCTGGCGCATGGCATCTATTACGCCCTCGATAAACTCGAACTCATCAATCTCATGGACATAACCGTGATCCACATTAATAGTGCCGTCACGATCGAGAAAAATTGCGGGTACTGATTTTGCCACCGGTTTGCTCCTGAAAAAGGCATGTTCGACTAGTATCTCATGAATCGCAGCGCAATAAAGTGCTCATCATACAGAGTTGGATTGATTTAGACGTCTGGATGCCTTAACATCCGTTTTGTTTACGGTCATCACCCGTATCTGGCAGAAGAAAATGCCACGGCTAACTTACATACGATAAAAATAATCTAATGATTAAACTTTCCAATATCACCAAAGTGTTCCAGCAGGGGAACCGAACCATTCAGGCGCTGAACAACGTCAGTCTGCATGTTCCTGCTGGTCAAATTTATGGCGTCATTGGCGCATCGGGTGCAGGTAAAAGCACGCTGATCCGTTGTGTTAACCTGCTTGAGCGCCCAACCCAGGGCAGCGTAGAAGTTGGCGGCCAGGAACTTACCGCCCTTTCAGAAAAAGAACTCACCAAAGCGCGTCGTCAGATTGGCATGATTTTCCAGCACTTTAACCTGCTGGCCTCCCGCACCGTGTTCGGCAATGTTGCCTTACCGCTTGAGCTGGATAACACGCCGAAAGAAGAAGTGAAGCGTCGCGTCACCGAGCTGCTCGACCTCGTGGGTCTGGGCGATAAACATGATAGCTACCCGGCAAATCTGTCCGGTGGGCAAAAACAGCGTGTGGCCATTGCCCGCGCGCTGGCAAGCAATCCTAAGGTACTGCTGTGTGATGAAGCCACCAGCGCACTGGATCCGGCCACCACGCGTTCGATTCTGGAACTGCTGAAAGACATTAACCGTCGCCTGGGCCTGACGATCCTCCTTATTACGCACGAGATGGACGTGGTGAAACGCATCTGCGACTGCGTGGCGGTCATCAGCAATGGTGAACTGATCGAGCAGGACACAGTAAGTGAAGTGTTCTCGCATCCGAAGACGCCGCTGGCACAGCAGTTCATCCAGTCCACCCTGCATCTCGATATTCCGGAAGACTATCTGGAGCGTTTGAAAACCGAATCCACCGCAGACAGCGTCCCGATGCTGCGCATGGAGTTCACCGGTCAGTCCGTTGACGCTCCCCTGCTTTCCGAAACCGCGCGTCGCTTTAACGTGAACAACAACATCATCAGCGCGCAGATGGATTACGCCGGTGGCGTGAAGTTCGGCATCATGCTGACAGAAATGCACGGCACACAAGAAGAAACCCAGGCCGCGATTGCCTGGCTGCAAGAACACCATGTAAAAGTAGAGGTACTGGGTTATGTCTGAGCCGATGATGTGGCTGCTGGTTCGCGGCGTTTGGGAAACGCTGGCAATGACCTTTGTCTCTGGCTTCTTTGGTTTTGTGATTGGCCTGCCGGTCGGCGTATTGCTGTACGTAACGCGTCCGGGTCAAATCATTGAGAACGCGAAACTGTACCGTACGCTCTCTGCGCTGGTGAACATCTTCCGTTCTATCCCCTTCATTATTCTGCTGGTGTGGATGATTCCGTTTACCCGCGTGATCGTCGGAACGTCTATCGGTCTGCAGGCAGCGATCGTTCCGCTGACCGTAGGGGCTGCGCCGTTTATCGCCCGTATGGTGGAAAACGCCCTGCTGGAAATTCCAACCGGTTTGATCGAAGCTTCCCGCGCGATGGGCGCAACACCGATGCAGATCGTGCGCAAAGTCCTGCTCCCGGAAGCACTGCCAGGCCTGGTGAATGCGGCAACCATCACGCTCATCACCCTGGTCGGTTATTCGGCAATGGGTGGTGCAGTTGGCGCGGGCGGTTTAGGTCAGATTGGTTACCAGTACGGCTATATTGGATATAACGCTACCGTGATGAATACCGTTCTGGTATTGCTGGTTGTTCTGGTTTACTTAATCCAGTTCTCTGGCGATCGCATCGTCCGGACCGTTACTCACAAATAACGTTACACACAACACAAACTCTACGAGTTAAGGATAAAACATGGCGTTTAAATTAAAGACCTTTGCAGCAGTAGGCGCGCTGATCGGCTCTCTGGCACTGGTGGGTTGCGGTCAGGACGAAAAGGATCCAAACCACATTAAAGTGGGCGTTATCGTGGGTGCAGAACAGCAGGTTGCTGAAGTTGCTCAGAAAGTGGCAAAAGAGAAATATGGCCTGGACGTTGAGCTGGTGACCTTCAACGATTACGTTCTGCCGAACGAAGCGCTGAGCAAAGGCGATATCGACGCGAACGCCTTCCAGCATAAGCCATACCTGGACCAGCAGATCAAAGATCGTGGCTATAAACTAGTGGGTGTCGGTAACACCTTCGTTTATCCAATTGCCGGTTACTCTAAGAAAATTAAATCGCTGGACGAACTGCAGCCGGGCTCTCAGGTAGCCGTGCCTAACGACCCAACCAACCTTGGTCGTTCCCTGCTGCTGCTGCAGAAAGTGGGTCTGATCAAACTGAAAGACGGTGTTGGCCTGCTGCCAACCGTTCTGGATGTCACCGAGAACCCGAAAAATCTGAAAATTGTTGAACTGGAAGCGCCTCAGCTGCCACGTTCTCTGGACGATGCCCAAATTGCCCTGGCCGTTATCAACACCACTTACGCCAGCCAGATTGGCCTGACGCCAGCCAAAGACGGTATCTTCGTTGAAGATAAAGATTCCCCGTACGTTAACCTGATCGTGACTCGCGAAGACAATAAAGACGCGGAAAACGTGAAGAAATTCGTTCAGGCTTATCAGTCTGATGAAGTTTACCAGGAAGCCAACAAAGTGTTTAACGGTGGCGCTGTTAAAGGCTGGTAATCTCACCTCAGTGTAATATCATCAGGACGGGCTTATGCCCGTCTTGTCATTTGTGCAGTCAACTGATTCAATATCTGACGTTTTGATTATCCATTGAGGAAATATTATGCGTGCTTTACCGATCTGTCTTTTAGCACTCATGCTGAGCGGCTGTTCAATGCTAAGCAGATCTCCCGTTGAACCCGTTCAAAGCACGGCAACCCCGCCAAAAACAGAGCCTGCGAAACCAAAAGTGGTTCGCCCTGCGCCAGTTCGCATTATCACGAAAGCGGACGAACTCGTCGGTAAACCGTTCCGTGAACTGGGCGAAGTAAGCGGCGATTCCTGTCAGGCGACCAATCAGGACTCACCACCGAATATTCCGACAGCGCGTAAACGCATGCAGATCAATGCCGCAAAAATGAAAGCTAACGCGGTCCTGCTGCACAGCTGCGAAGTCACCAGCGGCACGCCGGGTTGCTACCGTCAGGCGGTTTGCATCGGTTCTGCGTTGAACATCACGGCGAAATGAGTGCATTTCAGTTCGAGCAGATAGGCGTTATCCACTCTCCCTATAAAGAGAAGTTCGCCGTCCCCCGCCAGCCCGGTCTTGTCACCAGCGGACGCGGTGAGCTTCACCTGATTGCGCCTTACAATCTGGCCGATGCGGTACGCGGGCTCGAGGCTTTCAGCCATTTATGGGTGGTGTTCGTGTTTCACCAGACGATGGAAGGCGGCTGGCGTCCTACCGTGCGCCCTCCTCGTCTTGGCGGAAATGCGCGAATGGGCGTGTTTGCAACGCGCTCGACCTTCCGCCCAAATCCGGTTGGCATGTCGCTGGTTGAACTGAAAGGCATACGCTGCCAGAAAGATCGGGTGATACTGGAGTTAGGTAGCCTGGATCTGGTCGACGGCACGCCGGTTATCGACATCAAACCCTATTTGCCCTTCGCCGAAGCCCTCCCGGACGCGCGTGCAAGTTATGCTCAGGACGCACCGCAGGCGTACATGCCTGTTTATTTTACGCCTGAGATAACCGCGCAGCTCGGTCAACTGGAGAAACGCTATCCTCGCTTACGGGATTTCATCACCGAAGTTCTGGCACAGGACCCGCGTCCAGCCTACCGTAAAGAAGAGGAAGCAGGAAAATCATACGCCGTCTGGCTGCTTGATTTTAACGTTCGCTGGCGCGTCACTGGGGCAGGTTTTGAAGTGTTTGCCCTTGAACCCAGGTAATTTTGTTCTCCTCTCTTTTGGCATCTTTGCCACACTGGTAAACTAAACCACTTTTTTTGTGTCAGGCTGGTGTTTCAGCCTGTTCCAATCGTCGAAATGGAACCGTAACAACATGCGTACTAGCCAATATCTGCTCTCCACTCTGAAGGAGACGCCTGCCGACGCCGAAGTGATCAGCCATCAGCTGATGCTGCGCGCCGGGATGATCCGCAAGCTGGCCTCCGGGTTATACACCTGGCTGCCGACCGGCGTGCGCGTCCTGAAAAAAGTCGAAAACATCGTGCGTGAAGAGATGAACAACGCCGGTGCTATCGAGGTGTCCATGCCTGTGGTTCAGCCCGCTGACCTGTGGCAGGAGAGTGGCCGTTGGGAACAATATGGCCCTGAACTGCTGCGCTTCGTCGATCGCGGCGAGCGTCCGTTCGTTCTCGGCCCAACGCATGAAGAAGTCATTACCGACCTGATTCGTAATGAGCTGAGCTCTTACAAACAGCTGCCACTGAACTTCTTCCAGATCCAGACCAAGTTCCGTGACGAAGTTCGCCCACGCTTCGGCGTCATGCGCTCTCGCGAATTCCTGATGAAAGATGCCTACTCTTTCCATACCTCTCAGGAATCACTGCAAGAGACGTACGACGCAATGTACGCGGCATACAGCAAAATCTTCTCCCGCATGGGTCTGGATTTCCGTGCTGTGCAGGCTGATACCGGCTCCATCGGCGGTAGCGCATCCCATGAGTTCCAGGTACTGGCGCAGAGCGGTGAAGACGATGTGATCTTCTCTGACTCTTCAGACTACGCGGCGAACATCGAATTTGCAGAAGCGCTGGCACCAAAAGAACCACGTGCTGCTGCAACGCAAGAGATGACGCTGGTTGATACGCCAAACGCGAAAACCATCGCCGAGCTGGTTGAGCAGTTCAACCTGCCAGTTGAAAAAACCGTTAAGACCCTGCTGGTGAAATCCACCGAAGGGAGCGCTTACCCGCTGGTTGCCCTGCTGGTGCGTGGCGATCACGAGCTGAACGAAGTGAAAGCCGAGAAGCTGCCGCAGGTCGCCAGCCCGCTGACGTTCGCAACGGAAGCGGAAATCCGCGCCGTGGTGAATGCGGGTCCAGGTTCACTGGGTCCAGTCAATCTGCCGGTTCCGGTTGTTATTGACCGTACGGTAGCCGCGATGAGCGACTTCTCCGCCGGTGCGAACATCGACGGTAAACACTTCTTCGGCATCAACTGGGATCGCGATGTGGCGACGCCGGAAGTAGCTGACATCCGTAACGTGGTCGCAGGCGACCCAAGCCCGGACGGCCAGGGTACCCTGATGATCAAGCGCGGTATCGAAGTGGGTCACATCTTCCAGCTGGGCGATAAATACTCGCGCGCGCTGAACGCCGCCGTTCAGGGTGAAGATGGCCGTAACCAGATCCTGACCATGGGTTGCTACGGTATCGGAGTGACGCGCGTGGTAGCTGCCGCCATTGAGCAGAACTACGACGAGCGCGGCATCGTCTGGCCGGACAATATCGCGCCGTTCCAGGTCGCTATTCTGCCAATGAACATGCACAAGTCTTACCGCGTGCAGGAGCTGGCCGAGAAGCTGTATGCCGAGCTGCGCGCTCAGGGTATCGAAGTGCTGATGGATGACCGTAAAGAGCGTCCGGGCGTGATGTTTGCCGATATGGAACTGATCGGCATCCCACACACCGTCGTTATCGGCGACCGTAACCTCGACAGCGACGAGATTGAATACAAATACCGTCGCAGCGGCGAAAAACAGATGATCAAGACCGGCGACATTCTTGATTACCTGGTGAAGGCCATCAAAGGCTAAACAAAAAACCCCGCTCAGGCGGGGTTTTTTAATGGCGCTACGTCAGCTTACTTGCTGTTACAGTCTTTGCCCGCAATAAACTTCGCGTCTTTATCCGCCACCAGCGTTTTCACCATCTCTCCGCTATCCGGGTTTGGCTCCAGCGTAAAGTGACCGTCCACCGTCAGCAATACCGGTTTGCTGTCATTGCCGCGCGCCACAGCGTAATCGCGTTCAAGCTGCGCATTGTTTGCCACGCTGACCTTCTTGCCGGTTGCGCAGTCGGTAAAGATCGCCGCATCCGCCATATAGAAGTACATCCCGCGCATTGCCATCGGCGTCGCGGGCAGAGCCGCTTTCACCGGGGCCAGCGTGTAGTTTAACTGGGATTGAATTGGGTTACCTTCGCGGTCGAGCATCTCCATGCTGTCACCTTTAGGGCGGAACCAGGTTTTCTCACCGGTGGTATCGGTCAGGACCAGCTTCTCCGCCGTACGTGCCCATGTTCCATAAGTCGCAAAAGAAGAAGGTTCTTTCGCACCCTGATAGCGCTGGTTCATTACCCAGGTGCCGTCTTTTTGCAGGAACAGGGACGTTTCAATGCCTTCACAGTCCGCGCAAGGCAATACGCCACGCCAGCTCTGCTGCATCGGTTTTAATTCTTCCGTTTGCGTGGGTTGTAAAACCTGCGTTTCGGAGCGGTTGTTACACCCGAAAAGCGCAAACAGCGTACTCACTGCCAGCGCTGACCATAATGCTTTTTTCACAATGAATTCCTTATGAAAAGTGTGTTCCCTTTCGTCACTCTGTCGGGCGACGAACTTTACCGCGTAGTGCTTTCACTGTGGATTTTTGGGCCTTCGAGGACAAACGACGCTCTTTCGATGCGCGGGTTGGCCGCGTTGCCCGGCGGCTTTTTTGTACTGCCGTTAACTCTTTGATGACCGCCACCAGCCTGGCTATCGCCGCTTCCCGGTTGAGCTCCTGGCTACGGTACTCCTGGGCTTTAATCACAATCACACCATCGCTGGTGATCAGGTGGTGGCTGGCGGCAAGCAGACTTTCTTTATAATACTCTGGCAGGCTTGAGGCCCGAATGTCAAAACGCAAATGGATAGCCGTCGACGCCTTGTTGACGTGCTGCCCACCGGCCCCCTGTGCACGGATGGCGGCGATCTCCAGCTCGTTGTCAGGAATGCTGACGCTTCGGGACAAGACGATCATGAGGCCGGTTGCCACGCCGTCAAATGAATTTCCAGATTATTCTGAGAATCAGAAAGCCAGATTGCACCGTCCTGAATCGTCGCCTGCAATACCATGGTCCGGCTGGCAAACTCGCTCAGCTGCGCCAGCTGCTCATCATCCAGATACCAGACCGTAAGATTTTTAAACTGTCCGCACTTGCTCTTGTTTTGCTGCCACCAGATCTCCGCAGCGCGCTGATTATACGCGAATAAGGCCACTTCAGCGGACTGGGTGCAGGCCTTCTTAATTCGGCGCTCGTCCGGCAGTCCGAGTTCGATCCACAAATCGATACCCAGATGATCGTTGCGCAGCCAGGCTTCAGGCTCGTCTTCTGCGCTTAACCCACGGGTAAACTGCAGACGCTCGTCGGCATACTTTATCCACGCCAGCAGGCGCAGCATCATGCGCTCCTGGGTTTCGGAGGGGTGGCGTGCCAGCGTCAGCGAGGCGTCCAGGAACTGGTTGCGATCCAGATCGGCCACATTGACCACTGCTTTATAAATTGTCGCTTTCAGCGCCATGAGAGAACTCCATTCGAATCAGGCGCCCATTGTAGCGAAAACCGCGGCAAAAGGCTGTTATGGGGTGTTAAATACACCGCTATCAAGGCGCTGATATTGCTTAAATGAGTATGGTATAGTCACCTTGCTAAACCGAGTTTATCTTCGTAGGCTTAATGATATCTCACAGTAAGTCAGTGCGCTGGCGGGAGGGGATGTGAATAATTATTGTGAGTTAATTCGCAAACGGTATGCGGAAATCGCCAGCGGAGATCTGGGGTATGTCCCGGATGCGTTGGGCTGTGTATTGAAAGTGCTTAATGAAGTGGCCTCTGATGAGAGCCTTTCAGAGTCGGTCAGGGAAAAAGCAGCGTATGCTGCGGCGAATTTACTGGTGAGCGATTATGTCGATGAATGATACTTATCAACCCATCAATTGTGATGACTATGACAACCTCGAACTCGCCTGCCAGCATCATTTATTACTGACGCTGGAGCTAAAAGATGGCGAAGTGTTGAAAGCGAAAGCCAACGATCTGGTTTCACGTAAGAACGTGGAATACCTGATAGTGGAAGATGCCGGTGCGACGCGTGAGCTGCGTCTGGATAAAATAGCCAGCTTCAGCCACCCGCAAATCGGCACCGTCGTGGTGAGCGAATCCTGATGACACTAACGGGCAGCCTGGCTGCCCGTTACGCTTTCTGCCACTCAAACCTGGCACCCTCTTCTGACCACCCCTCTTCCGTGATGAAAACTCCTGCCGCAGCGATAAGCGTTTCACCGTAGAACAGCAGTGGCGTGGTGTCGCGCAGCCACGGCGGCACGTTACACTCCTGCCATATTTTCTTCAGCTTCCGCCCCCCGTTGCGCCCGACGATATGCAGCATTCCGCCAGCCTTAAAGCGCACGGTGACCGGTTCACCGGGCTTCGGCAACCTCACATGACCAGACGGCAGGAGAGAGACGCGTCCTGCCTCACAGGGCAATACCAGCGGTGCGTCAGGTGAAAGCCAGTCGAGCACCACATCGGTCAGTGATGGCGTGGATTTTATCCACCAGAGTTCCCCTTTATAGCGTCTTACGTCAAAACCGTTCAGGTGGACGCACGGGGAAGCATCATCCCGCGCCAGCGCGACTTCGTCCCAGATGCGGCTCAGCATCGCCCGCGACGGCATCGCAGCGTGATGAGAGGCCAGCCAGCGTCGTATCAGCGCGGCGCGACGCACCGGACTCATCGCTGTCAGCGGTGCAATGGCCAGCGCTCCGTCTTTAGAAATCAGTTCAGCCAGCTCGTCGCTCAACAGCTCGTCCAGCAGCGATTCCTGTTCGGCACACAGCATGGCGCTTCTTGCCGTCGCGTCGGCGAAATGGGGCCAGCGCTCGCCCAACAGCGGGAGGACGCGCAGACGCAGAAAGTTACGGTCATAGCCGTCATCCTGGTTGCTCTCATCTTCAATCCAGATCAGCTGATGTTCTCGCGCCCAGGCCTCAAGCGAGGCACGCGTCTCGCCGAGTAGCGGACGCAGTAACATTGTGCCGGCAAATGCAGAACGCGCCGGCATGGCTGACAGCCCCGCCGGTCCGCTGCCCCGCTTAAGCGCCAGCAGAAAGGTTTCACACTGATCGTCCAGGTGCTGGGCCGTGACCAGCGCTTCTCCAGAACGTAACGCCCCGGCAAACGCGGCATATCGGGCTTTACGCGCCTGCGCCTCGATGCCCAGCCCTTCCTCCGCAAGCGTGACGCGCTCGACGATGAGCGGGATAGCCCAGGCCGCACACAAGGCTTCGCAGTGCGCCACCCACTCCTCTGCGTGAGGACTTAATCCGTGGTGAATATGCATCGCCCGAAGCTGGACGTCAGGCTCCCGGTCGCGCCAGCGTTTAAGACGATGGAGCAGAACGGTGGAATCCAGGCCACCGCTAAACCCCACCAGCAGCTGGCGGTACGGTGAAACGGCGTGTGCGATAGCGGGTAAGGTCATAGGGAATTACACATAAAAAATGCCCGAACTGAGCGGGCATTATCACACAGGACGAAGATTACTGCTGATAAAGCTCCAGCGGCAGGCCGTCCGGGTCGTTGAAAAAGGTAAAGCGCTTGTCGGTGAACGGATCGACGCGGATCGCTTCACACGTCACGCCGTGCGCTTCCAGATGTTTGACTGCGCTATCAAGATCATCGACGCTGAAGGCAAGATGGCGCAGGCCACAGGCCTCCGGACGGGACGGACGCGCAGGCGGAAAAGGGAAAGAGAACAGTTCAATCACATATTGCCCGTTTAACGCCAGATCGCCCTTCCAGGAGTCGCGCTCTTCGCGGTAGGCCTCGCTCATGAGCGTAAAGCCCAGAATGTCGCAGTAGAAGGCCTTACTTTTCGCGTAATCGGTCGCAATGATCGCAATATGATGAACAGCTTTTAAACCCAGCATAGCTTCTCCTTTTTATGATGCCTGAACGTTACAACCGAAAACCCGCACCTTGCAAGCGGTCACCCTTATTTTAGGACTCGCACCCAGTAAACGCCGTTCTCATCGCGCTTCGCACCGTGAATATCCGTCTCAAAACCGGGATAGTGACGCCCTACCGAACAGAGCATCAGCAGGAAATCGAGCACGGCCCGACTCTCCTCGGTAATCATCTCTCCTGGCATCAGGAGCGGAACGCCCGGCGGGTAAGGCAGGATCATGTTGGCCGATACGCGCCCGACCAGATTTTCCAGCTCAACGGTTTCGACCTCCCCTTTCACCTGGCGCTGCCAAGCCTTGTGCGGGGTTAATTTCATCTCCGGTAAGACATCGAACGCCTGAAGCATCAGACGCGGCAGATCGTGCTGACGGATCAATCTATGGATCCCCTGGGCCAGATCCTGAATGCGCATATTACGGTAGAAGTCGGGATCCTCCGCATAGAGATCCGGCAGCATGTTCTTCACCCGCAGGTTGAGATCGTAGGCGCGCTTGAACTCCATCAGACCGCGCAACAGCCCCATCGCCCGGGTTTTATCAATACCAATACTGAACAGGAACAGCAGGTTATAGGGCCCGGTCTTCTCTACCACCACGCCACGTTCATCAAGGAATTTCGCGACCAGCGCGGCCGGAATACCTTCCTCGCTCATCTTGCCCTGCTCATCCATGCCCGGCGTCAGGATCGTCACTTTTACCGGGTCGAGGAACATATGGTCGCTATCGGCATCCCGGAAACCATGCCAGTCTTCGCCGGGCGAGACGGGCCAGCACTCCGCCTCATCAATCTCTTCCGGCTGCCAGATATCAAAGAACCAGCCGTCGGCTTCATCTTTCAGCCGCTGAACCTCTTTGCGGAAATGCAGCGCGCGCTCCACCGAACGGTTGATGAGACGTTTGCCCGGGTTGCCGCGCAGCATCGCCGCGGCCGTTTCAATGGAGGCCACCAGCGGATAGCTCGGTGAGGTGGTAGTGTGCATCATAAAGGCTTCGTTGAACGTGTCTTCGTCGTACTCACCTTTGATGTGGATAAGCGAAGCCTGGGAAAATGCTGCCAGCATTTTGTGCGTCGACTGCGTTTCAAAGAATACTTTACCCGGCACGCGTTCACCACTCATGCCGCTTTTACCCGCGTATATCGGGTGGAAGTTGGTGTACGGTACCCATGCGGAATCAAAGTGGATAGACGGCACGTCCAGCGCCTTTTTGATCCAGTCTGTATTGTACAGCAGACCGTCATAGGTCGAGTTGGTGATCACCGCATGGACAGGCCAACTCGCGCCAGGCACTGCCGCGACCTTGCTTTCAATGGCTTCATGGGTGAACTCCCGGCGCGGAATACCGCCAAGTATACCGAGCGCGTTACGCGTGGGTGATAGCCAAAGCGGTACGACGTCGCTCATCATCAGCAGGTGAGCCAGCGATTTATGGCAGTTACGGTCAATCAGCAGGGTGCTGCCAGCAGGCGCGGCGTACATCCCGACGATTTTATTCGAGGTCGAGGTGCCGTTGGTCACCATATAGCTCTGCTCTGCGCCAAAGGTGCGGGCGATATACTCTTCGGCTTCCAGATGCGGGCCGGTGTGATCCAGCAGAGAGCCTAATTCGGTGACTGAAATCGACACGTCCGCTTTCAGCGTGTTGCCACCAAAGAAATCATAGAACAGGCAGCCCACCGGGCTTTTTTGATAAGCCGTACCCGCCATATGACCCGGCGTACAGAAGGTATATTTCCCCTCCTTTACGTAGGTGAAAAGCGCCCGGGTAAACGGTGGCGTAATGTTATCGAGATATTCATTCGTGTATTGCTGAATTCGGGTCGCAATATCGTCCGCCACGCCGAGGGAATATTCAAAGAACCACAGCGCCATACGCATATCATTGGCGCTGACGTCCATGGTGGAGTGGGTATTAATAAACGCATACAGCGGGAGGTATTCGTTCAGCTTGTTGATGTCGCTGCACAGTTCGAGATCATATTCATCCCAGTCGAAGATCACGCCGCAGATACGCGGGTTATGCTCGATGAACTTCAGCAGGTCGGCGCTGTTGTGCGGCCAGATTAGCTGATACCCGCGCGACTGCAGGGATTGCTCCAGCTCCTTAATCGGCTCATCTTTATAAAAGACGCCGTGCGGCCCCATAATGGCAATGATATTCATGGGCTTCCTCCTTAAAAAACATTAGCTAAGCATAGTCCGGCTAAACCGCAGGTATAAAAAAAGCCGCAACAGTGTGCGGCTTTTCAGATAATTGTGAAGCTTACGCGTAACCGTAGGTCATCAGACGCTGGTAACGGCGGTTGAGCAGATCCTCTTTGCTCAGCACGTCCAGATCCGCCAGGTCAGCCAGCAGCTGCGCTTTCAGAGAAGCCGCCATCACTTCCGGCTTACGATGTGCACCACCCAGCGGTTCCGGGATGATGGAATCGATCAGCTTAAGCTCTTTCAGGCGTGGCGCAATGATGCCCATTGCTTCTGCAGCCAGCGGCGCTTTGTCGGCGCTTTTCCACAGAATGGACGCGCAGCCTTCCGGGGAGATAACGGAATAGGTGCTGTACTGCAGCATATTCACTTTATCGCCCACGCCAATCGCCAGCGCACCGCCGGAACCACCCTCGCCGATAACGGTACAGATGACTGGCACCTTCAGACGAGACATCTCGCGCAGGTTGCGCGCGATGGCTTCAGACTGACCGCGCTCTTCCGCGCCCACGCCAGGGTATGCACCCGGGGTATCGATGAAGGTGATGATTGGCATGTTGAAACGCTCAGCCATCTCCATCAGACGCAGGGCTTTGCGGTAGCCTTCTGGGGCTGGCATACCAAAGTTACGACGGATTTTCTCTTTGGTTTCACGGCCTTTCTGATGACCAATGATCATCACCGGGCGTCCGTCCAGACGCGCGATACCGCCAACGATAGCTTTATCGTCAGCGTATGCGCGATCGCCTGCCAGTTCGTCAAATTCGTCAAACGCCAGGCGGACATAATCCAGGGTGTACGGACGCTGTGGATGGCGAGCCAGCTGGGCCACCTGCCATGCGCCGAGATCGGCAAAGATTTTGCGCGTCAGCTCTACGCTTTTCTCGCGCAGACGATGCACTTCTTCGTCGATGTTAATATCCAGTTTTTCATCCTGACGGCTTACCGCTGTCAGAGAATCGATTTTCGCTTCCAGCTCAGCAATCGGCTGTTCGAAATCAAGGAAATTCAGACTCATAGTATTCCTGTATTAGTCAAACTCCAGTTCCACCTGCTCCGAACCAATGAGGCCACGGAGATCGTTCAGTAAACGATCGCTCGGAGAGACACGCCACGTTGCACCAAAGCGCAACCGCGCGCGTGCATCCGCCCTCTGATAGTAGAGATGTACTGGAATTGTCCCCGAGCGGTGGGGTTCCAGAGACTGACGGAGTCGGTTTAAAAGCTGGTCATCAATTTGCCTGTCCGTCAGCGAGATAGCAAGCCCGCGAGCATATTTTTCCCGGGCTTCGTCAATGTCCATCACTTCGCGGGCGGTCATTTTAAGCCCCCCACTGAAGTCATCAAAGCTGACCTGTCCGCTGACGATAAGTATGCGGTCTTTTTCCAGCAATTGCTGGTATTTATCCAGCGCGTCGGTGAACAACATCACCTCCAGACGCCCGGAACGGTCATCCAACGTACAGATGCCGATACGATTGCCGCGCTTGGTGACCATAACCCTTGCAGCAATCACGAGCCCCGCAGCCGTGGTGATTTTACCACGTTCTGTCGGATGCATGTCTTTAAGCCTGTGGCCGCCGACATAGCGCTCAATTTCTTTGATGTACTGGTTGATCGGGTGCCCCGTCAGGTACAAGCCTAACGTCTCACGCTCCCCATCCAGTACCACCTGTTCAGGCCACGGCTGGCAGTTGGAGTAAGATTGCTCGATCTGCTCCGGCTCTTCCGCCAGCACCCCGAACATATCCGCCTGACCAATGGCTTCCGCTTTTGCATGCTGATCCGCCGCTTTCAGCGCATCGCCGAGGGAATTCATCAGCGCGGCGCGGTGCGGCCCCAGCCGGTCAAACGCGCCGGACATGATCAGTTTTTCCAGCACGCGACGGTTCAGTTTTTTGGTATCGGTGCGGGCGCAAAGATCGAACAGCTCGCGGAAATACCCGCCGTTGTTACGCGCTTCGATGATCGCCTCGATCGGACCTTCACCCACGCCTTTGATCGCGCCGATCCCGTAAACGATCTCCCCGTCGTCATTGACGTGGAAGTGGTAGAGCCCTGAGTTAATGTCCGGCGGCAGGATCTTAAGCCCCATGCGCCAGCACTCGTCCACCAGGCCCACCACCTTCTCGGTGTTATCCATATCGGCCGTCATTACCGCCGCCATAAATTCAGCAGGATAGTGCGCTTTCAGCCACAGCGTTTGGTACGACACCAAAGCATAGGCGGCGGAGTGGGATTTGTTAAATCCGTACCCGGCGAATTTCTCAACCAGGTCAAAGATCTTAATCGCCAGTTCACCATCAACGCCGTTTTTTCTCGCGCCTTCTTCGAAAGTGCCTCGCTGCTTGGCCATCTCTTCCGGCTTTTTCTTACCCATCGCACGACGCAGCATGTCCGCGCCGCCGAGGGTATAGCCGGAAAGCACCTGGGCGATCTGCATAACCTGTTCCTGGTACAGGATGATGCCGTAGGTGGGCTCCAGCACCGGCTTCAGGCTTTCGTGCTGCCACTGAACGTCCGGGTAGGAAATCTCTTCGCGCCCGTGCTTACGGTCGATAAAGTTATCTACCATCCCTGACTGCAGCGGGCCCGGACGGAACAGGGCTACCAGTGCGATCATATCTTCGAAGCAGTCGGGCTGCAGGCGCTTAATCAGATCTTTCATGCCGCGCGATTCCAGCTGGAAGACGGCGGTGGTCTCCGAGCGCTGCAGCATGTCGAAACTTTTCTTGTCATCCAGCGGGATGGCCGCGATATCCAACGGCGGCTCGCCGTTCTTCTCGCGGCGGGCGTTGATCATCTCCAGCGCCCAGTTAATGATGGTCAACGTACGCAGACCAAGGAAGTCGAACTTCACCAGCCCGGCGTATTCTACGTCGTTCTTATCGAACTGGGTAACCGGGTGCTGACCCGCTTCGTCGCAGTAGAGCGGCGCAAAGTCGGTAATTTTGGTCGGGGCGATAACTACGCCCCCCGCATGCTTACCGGCGTTACGCGTGACGCCTTCCAGCTTGCGCGCCATGTCGATCAGCGCTTTGACTTCTTCGTCCGCTTCGTAGATTTCCGGCAGCTGTGGTTCAGCCTCAAAGGCTTTTGCCAGCGTCATGCCCGGATCGGGCGGTACCAGTTTAGAGATGCGATCGACAAACCCGTACGGGTGGCCCAGCACGCGGCCGACGTCACGGATAACCGCTTTCGCCGCCATCGTACCGAACGTAATAATCTGCGATACCGCATCACGGCCGTACATATCGGCGACGTGCTCGATCACCTGGTCACGTTTCTCCATGCAGAAGTCGACGTCAAAGTCGGGCATGGAAACACGTTCCGGGTTAAGGAAACGTTCGAACAGCAGGTCGAATTCCAGCGGATCGAGGTCGGTAATTTTAAGCGCATAGGCCACAAGCGACCCAGCACCGGAGCCTCGGCCCGGTCCGACCGGTACGCCGTTATCCTTCGACCACTGGATAAACTCCATGACGATCAGGAAGTAGCCCGGGAAGCCCATCTGGTTGATCACCTGGAGTTCAATGTCCAGGCGTTCATCGTACGGCGGCCGCTTCTCTTTGCGAACGGCCTCATCCGGGAACAGAAACTCCAGACGCTCTTCCAGACCTTCTTTTGATTTTGCGACCAGGAAATCTTCCGTGGTCATGTCTCCTGTCGGGAACTGCGGCAGGAAGTACTCGCCAAGTCGGACGGTAACGTTACAGCGCTTGGCAATCTCTACGCTGTTTTCCAGCGCTTCCGGGATATCGGAGAAGAGCTCACACATCTCCTCTTCGCTGCGCATGTACTGCTGCGATGAGTAGTTGCGCGGTCGTTTAGGATCGTCCAGCGTGAAGCCATCGTGGATCGCCACGCGAATTTCGTGCGCGTCAAAATCCCCCGGCTCAAGGAACCGCACATCGTTGGTAGCCACCACAGGCAACCCACGCTCTTCTGCAAGTGCCACAGCGGCATGAAGATAGTTCTCTTCGTCCTGACGGCCGGTGCGGATCAGCTCCAGATAATAACGATCCGGGAAATACTCTTCATAGAACGAGAGGCATTGATCCACCAGCGCGCTATTGCCGCGCAGCAGGCATTTGCCGACATCGCCCATACGGCCGCCGGAGATCAGCAGCAGCCCTTCGTTCAGCTCAGCCAGCCAGTCACGGTCGATCCACGGCCCCTGCGCACCGTATCCACGCTGGTAGGCTTTTGAGATAAGCAGAGTGAGGTTTTGATAGCCCGTGTTGTTCATCGCCAGCACGGAGATTTGCGTCATTTCATCGCCGATGAGATCGCTCTGCACATGAAAATCTGCGCCAACGATGGGCTTCATCCCCACGCCATGCGCCGTTCCGTAGAACTTCACCAGGCCACACAGGTTGGTAAAATCGGTGATCGCCAGCGCGGGCATGCCAAGGGAGGCCGCCTTTTTCACCAGCGGCCCGGTCTTCGCCAGCCCATCGATCATGGAGTAGTCGCTATGCACCCGCAGGTGTACGAAACGTGGTTCAGCCATCTTCAGATTCCGCGTTACTTAATTGCTTGCGTATTGATTCAGGACACCCGTCCCAGCGCGCGTTTCACCGGGCCAAAGCTGCGCCGGTGATGTTCGGTTGCGCCATGTTCAGCCAGCCTTTCCAGATGGAAAGGTGTGGGATACCCCTTATGCTGGGCGAAACCATACTGAGGGTAAGTGAGGTCCAGCGCGGCCATTTCAGCGTCGCGCGTCACTTTGGCAATAATAGAAGCTGCGCTGATTTCTGCGACCCGGCTATCGCCTTTGACGACCGCCATTGAAGGCATGGGTAGTGCCGGACAGCGGTTGCCGTCAATCAGGACATATTCAGGGGCGATTTTCAGCCCCGCTACCGCACGCTGCATCGCCAGCATCGTGGCGTGCAAAATATTCAGCTCGTCTATCTCATGCGGTTCAGCGCGCCCCAGGCTCCAGGCCAGCGCTTTCTCCTGAATCTCACTAAACAGCGCCAGCCGGCGCTTTTCAGACAATTTTTTTGAGTCGTTCAGCCCGACGATCGGCCGAGCCGGATCGAGGATCACCGCGGCGGTCACCACAGCCCCCACTAACGGACCACGACCCACTTCATCCACGCCCGCCACAAGGTGGGTGTGAGGATAAACAAATTCCATCATTTTGCTAGCTCCAGCACCGCATCAGCCGCTTGCTCATCAGCATTACAGCGGATCAGTTGATGCAGTTCGCGGAAGGTGTCGTGCATCTGGTGGCTGGTCTTGCCGTTTGCCAGCAGCGGCAGCAGTGCATCGGCAAGCGCCTGCGGCTGGCACTCATCCTGCAATAGCTCTTTCACCAGTTCGCGCCCGGCAAGCAGGTTTGGCAGGGAGACATAATCCGTTTTCACCAGACGTTTTGCCAGCCAGAAGGTGAACGGCTTCATGCGGTAACCGACCACCATCGGGCATTTCGCCAGCATACATTCCAGCGCCGCCGTGCCGGAAGCCAGCAGTGCGGCATCGCTCGCATACATCGCTTCTCGCCCTTTGCCGTCCAGAAGACGGACGTGGAGATCCGGGGCGACTTCCGCTTTGATGCGCTCAAACTGCTCGCGGCGTTTGGCATTCACCAGCGGAACAACCACTTCAAGGTCGGGATAGCTCTGGCGAAGAATTTGCGCTGTTTTGAGGAAATCGGCGCTCAGCATCTCCACTTCTGCACCACGGCTGCCTGGCAGCAGTGCCAGACAATGCACATCATGGGGGATGCCCAGCACGTCGCGCGCCGCGTTTTTATCCGGATCCAATGGCATCGCATCCGCCATGGTATGACCGATAAAACGGCACGGAACATTAAATCTGTCGTAAAACGCTTTTTCGAAAGGCAGAAAAGCCAGCACCAGGTTGGTGGACCGTCCAATTTTGAAAACGCGTTTCTGTCGCCACGCCCAGACGGACGGACTGACGTAGTGAATGGTTTTTATGCCCTGCTTTTTCAGATTCCCTTCGAGGGTAATGTTGAAATCAGGTGCATCGATACCGACAAACACATCGGGTTTGAGTTCGGTAAAACGGCGGGTGAGATCGGCACGAATGTGCAGCAAACGGCGGAGCCGTCCCAGCACCTCAACGATGCCCATCACGGCCAGCTCTTCCATTTCATACCAGGCTTCACAGCCTTCGGCCTGCATCAGCGGGCCAGCAACGCCGACAAAGCGAGCGTTGGGTACACGCGCCTTAAGCGCGCGGATGAGACCTGCACCAAGAATATCGCCGGAGGTTTCTCCGGCGACCAGGGCTATCGTAAGCGGACGACTGTCGACCATTAACGAATCAGACCCCTTGTTGAACGGTCAAAGAATTCCATGAACGCGTTCACTTCCGGGTGCTTATTCGCCAGCTCGGCAATTTCCGGCTTCGCCTCTTCCAGCGTTTTACCGCTACGGTACAGCAGTTTGTACGCGTTGCGGATGGCAGTAATCGCTTCGCGGCTAAAACCACGACGCTTGAGGCCTTCGATGTTCACGCCAAACGGCGTGGCATGGTTGCCCTGCGCAATCACATACGGTGGGACGTCCTGCGCCACACCGGAGCAGCCGCCAACCATCACGTGCGCACCAATGATGCAGAACTGATGGACTGCGGTCATGCCGCCAATAATTGCGAAGTCATCAACCGATACGTGTCCTGCCAGCGTTGCGTTGTTGGCAAGAATACAGCGGTCACCCACGGTACAGTCGTGCGCGATATGCGCATTAACCATAAACAGGTTATCGCTGCCCACCTTCGTCAACCCACCACCCTGTACTGTTCCACGATGAATGGTGACGCTTTCGCGAATACGGTTACGATCGCCAATTTCCAGACGGGTCGACTCACCAGCATATTTCAGATCCTGGTTAACTTCGCCGATGGAGGCGAACTGATAGATCTCGTTATTGCAGCCAATGGTCGTATGACCATTCACGACAACGTGAGATTTCAGTACTGTACCCTCACCAATTTCGACATGGGGTCCAACAATACAAAACGGGCCAATGTGGACGTTAGCACCAATGATGGCACCGGTTTCCACAATCGCGGTAGGATGAATAAAGGCGGATTTATCAATCACGTATCAGGACTCCCGGCTACGAGCACACATCATCGTCGCTTCGCAAACAACTTTGCCGTCAACCAGTGCTACGCCTTTGAAGCGAGTCAGGCCACGACGCGTTTTTTCAAAAGTGACTTCCATGATCATCTGATCACCAGGCACGACAGGGCGCTTAAAGCGCGCTTCATCAATACCCGCGAAGTAATACAGCTCACCTGGCTCCAGTTTACCGACGCTTTTAAACGCCAGAATACCGGTAGCCTGAGCCATCGCTTCCAGAATCAACACACCCGGGAAGATAGGCTTACCAGGGAAGTGCCCCTGGAAGAACGGCTCGTTCACGGAAACATTTTTCACTGCGCGCAGAAAACGACCTTCTTCAAAATCCAGCACGCGGTCTACCAGCAGAAACGGGTAGCGGTGCGGCAGAAGTTCTAAAATCTCTTCAATATGCAGAGTATGAGTGTCAGTAGTCAAAATACTCTTCCTGTCAAAATGTACTGATAACAATAATAACACGGCCTGCCGGTTTATTAGAAAGCCGACAGGCCGGGAAAAATAGCGTTAAACGGATGACGCTTAGTCTTGTTGATCGATCTTACGCTCAAGAGACTTGAGGCGCTTGCTCATATCATCAATGTTCATCACCAGAGCTGCTGTTTTACGCCATACCTTGTTGGGCTGTAGCGGAATGCCTGAGGAATAAACGCCAGGTTCAGTGATAGGACGCATTACCATGCCCATTCCCGTCACGGTCACCTTGTCGCAGATTTCCATATGGCCATTAATCACGCTCGCACCGCCAATCATGCAATAACGGCCAATTTTCAGGCTGCCCGCCATGATGACGCCACCCGCAACCGCGGTATTGTCGCCAATCACAACGTTATGCGCAATCTGGCACTGGTTATCGATGATAACACCATTGCCAATGATCGTGTCGTCAAGCGCGCCACGGTCAATGGTGGTACAGGCGCCGATCTCCACGCGATCGCCAATAATAACGCGACCAAGCTGTGGGATCTTCACCCAGTTACCGCGATCGTTAGCGTAACCAAAGCCATCAGAACCAATCACGGTGCTGGACTGGACGAGGCAGTTTTCGCCAATTTCAACGTCATGATAAACGGACACATTGGCCCACAAACGGGTCCCTGCGCCGATTTTCGTATTTTTCCCAACGAAGCAGCCTGGGCCAATGACGACGTTATCGCCCAGCACAACGCCGGATTCGATAACCGCATTCGCCCCAACGGCGACGTTGTTACCCAGCCTGGCCGTCGCATCAATCGCTGCGCTGGCAGCAATGTTCTGGGCCGGTTGCGGCGTGGTATCAAGAATTTGAGCCATGCGTGCATACGTCAGGTAGGGGTTTTTCACTACCAGCGCGCTTACAGTGGCAAATGGAAGATCGTCCTGCGTCAGTACAACAGCTGACGCCTGGCATTGAGCCAGTTGCTCACGGTACTTAGGGCTTACCATGAAGGTAATCGTGCCAGCTTTAGCAGATTGCATGGACGCAACAGCGGTGATGACGATATCGCCATCACCGTGTAATTCTGCATCCAACTGCTGAGCTAAATCAGCCAGTCGAATTGAAGGCATTACTTATTTAACCTGTTTCAGAACATCAGCAGTGATGTCTTTAACATCTTTGCTGTTGAAAGCGACGGCGTTCGCATCAACAACCAGATCGATGCTCTGATCGGCAGCCACTGCTTTAACAGCGGTCTGAATGCGAGTCACCAGCTTGCCGCGTTCTTCGTTAGAACGACGCTGACGATCCTGCTCGAAAGCCTGCGCTTTCTGAGAGAACGCCTGGCGCTGAGCCATTACGTCTTTTTCCAGCTTGCTGCGGTCGCTTGCCTTCATGGTAGAACCATCACGCTGCAGACGCTGCATTTTGGACTGAAGATCGTTTTCCATACCCTGCAGTTCGCTTGCACGGCCTTTGAATTCGTTTTCCAGAGTCGCAGAAACACCTGTTTTCTGTGCAACCTGCTGGAACAAATTACCCATGTTGACGATTGCAATTTTGTCTGCTGCCTGAGCAGAAGTTGCCATCGCTAAACCGAGACCTGCAGCTAATAACCACTTTTTCACAATTAACTCCTTACCATCCCATTGGCACCAGAAGGTACCGTTCTTTGCGTGGCAAGGCGACCGTGTTACCGATCGCCAGTTGTCAGCGCTACACTGCCAACGCATTCCTTTGCAGCGGATTATTACCAGGTTTTACCAATGTTAAACTGGAATTGCTCCGACTTATCTCCATCATATTTCTTAAACGGCTGGGCGTAAGAGAAGACCAACGGTCCCAGCGGTGACATCCATTGTAATGCGATACCGGCAGACATGCGAATATTGCTCGGATCGCTGTAGTCAGGAATGCCTTCTGCGCGCATCTGGGCAGTATTCTGCCAGTTGGTATCCCATACGGTACCGGCATCCCAGAAGAAGGACGTACGGACCGAGTTCGCATATTTATCGCTGATAAACGGCGTTGGCGTGATGAACTCCAGGCTGGCAACGGCCATGGCGTTACCGCCCACCGCATCATTAGAGCTACAGACTTCCGAAGAGGAAGACTTATCACAGTTATCTTTGTCGTTCCCGCCGTAGTAAACCGCTTTCGGACCAATGTTGTTGGACTGGAAGCCACGAACGGTACTGGAACCACCGGCATAGAAGTTTTCATAGAACGGCAGTTCTTTGCCGCCTAAACCGTCGCCGTAGCCCCAGCGGGTACGACCCAGAACCACCCACTTATGATCGTCATCGATCGGGAAGTAGGACGCGGTATCCAGCGTGACCTTATAGAACTCGTTATCGGAGCCCGGCACGGTCACTTTACCGTTCAGGTTGACGCGAGAACCTTCCGTTGGGAAGTAACCACGGTCAAGACGGTTGTAGGTCCAGCCGTAGTTAAAGGTGAAGTCATCCGCAGCGAAGCCATTGTCATGACCAGTTTTGCTGGTTGACTGACCAATGGAGTCCAGGTAACGCCACATCGCCACCTGCGGTTGCATATTGGACAGGTCGTTATGCACGTAACCTAAGCCCGCACGCAGGGTGTTGTATTCGTTAACCGGGAAGCCAAGCGTACCGTCCACACCGTAACTCTTGTTGGTGTAAGAAGACAGATCCGCATCGTCTGCTTTAAAGTCGTTATAGAAGATACGACCGCCCAGGCTCACACCGTCAACGGTGAAGTATGGGTTCGTTACAGAGAACTCAGAGTAGGTCTGGTAGTCGTTTTTGGTGCCGTTAATCCCGACAGAGTAACCCGTACCCAGCCAGTTATCCTGCTGCACGCCGACCTGGAAGCTGACGCCGCTCTCGGTACCGTAGCCCACACCGAAGTTGAAGCTACCGGTGTTGCGCTCTTTCACTTTATAAACAACATCAACCTGATCCGGGCTGCCCGGTACGCGCTGGGTATCGGTATCCACCGTTTCAAAATAGCCCAGACGGTTCAGACGCTCTTTACCCTGATCAACGAGGTCGCTACCCAACCATGCGCCTTCCATCTGACGCATTTCGCGACGCAGAACGGAATCTTTGGAGGTGTCGTTACCGACGAAGCGGATCTTACGCACGTAGAAACGGTTGCCCGCGTCAACATTCACGTGCAGCTTAACGGTTTTATCCGCGTCATTGATTTCAGGCTGAGTCTGTACGCGCGGATAGGCATAACCATAGCGGCCGAGCAGCTTCTTAATGCTGTCTTCCATTTTGGTTACCTTGGAACCGCTATACAGGTCGCCTGGCTGAATTTTGGTCAGCGATTCGATTTCAGCAGAATGCCCCGCCAGGTTACCACTCACCTCAACACCCGAAAGCTTGTACTGCTCGCCTTCAGTGATGTTGACCGTAATGTAGATCCCTTTCTTGTCCGGCGTCAGGCTTACCTGAGTCGAGTCGATGTTGAAACGCGCATAGCCACGATCGAGATAGTAGCTGCGCAGGGTTTCAAGGTCGCCCGCCAGTTTCTGTTTCTGGTATTTGCGATCGCCTACCACGTTCCACCATGGCACTTCATCACGCAGCTGGAAGGTGGAGATCAGTTCGTCGGTGCTGAACGCGTGGTTGCCGACAATGTTGATCTGCTGGATCTTCGCAGAAACACCTTCCTGGAAGACTAGCTTCAGGTCAACACGGTTGCGCGGCAGCGGAGTGACAACCGCTTTCACGCTGGCACTGTATTTACCGACGCTGTAGTAGAAGTCTTCCAGACCTTTTTCAATGTCTGAAAGGGTTGTGCGGTCCAGGGATTCCCCCACACGAACACCGGATGCTTCAAGGTTTTGCTTGAGCATGTCATCTTTCACCGACTTGTTACCGGAGAAAGTGATACTGGCGATCGTTGGACGTTCTTTTACCTGTACCAGCAGCGTATCACCATCGCGCAGGACGCGGACATCCTCGAAGTTGCCGGTGGCAAACAGAGCACGGATGGTGTTACTGATATCATCATCATTAACCGTATCGCCGGGGCGTACAGGCATACTGAGGAGGGCCGCACCAACGGCGACACGCTGGAGGCCTTCGAAATGAATGTCTTTCACTACGAACCCGTCAGCACCGTATACGGTGGCGCTGCTAAACAGCAGCGACGCTATGAGCAACTTTTTCATCGCCATCGTTATTATGCGTTCTTCCTAACACTCTCTTACAACCGAGAGAAATCATTGAAAAGTGCAAGCCCCATTAACAGCACCAGCAAAATCGAGCCAATGCGATAACTAAAGTCTTGAACTCGCTCGGATACCGGTCCGCCTTTTAGCTTTTCAATCGCTAAAAACAGCAGATGACCCCCGTCTAAAACGGGAAGCGGGAACAGGTTGATTATCCCAAGGTTCACGCTAATGAGCGCGAGGAACATGAGATAGTAAATCACCCCGAACTCCGCTGACATCCCAGCCCCCTGGGCAATCGAAATTGGCCCACTGAGGTTGTTCAGTTTCACATCACCGGTTATCAATTTCCCCAACATGTTGACCGTCAGCTTCATCAGTTGCCATGTTTTATCCGTGGCTTCAAGGATGGCGCTGAACGGCCCATACTGGCGTATTGTCTTGTACTCATCTGGCAGCGGGATCACTTTTGGCACAACGCCTGCAAACCCTTCTGCCTTTTTGCCGACCGACTTCGTATCCGGGATCAGCGTCAGCGAAAGCGGACTGCCTTGCCTTTCAACTTCCAGCGCGAGAGACGTTCCCGGATTATCGCGCACCAGAGTAACAAAGGTCATCCACTCTGTTAATGGTTGACCATCGACTTTAACGATCCTGTCGCCCGCTTGCAAACCCGCTTTGCTCGCCGCCGAATTTGCCTGTACTTCGGCTAATACCGGCTCGATCTGCGCACCGCGTGGACGAATACCCAGCGCAGCGACGGGATCTTCTTTGTCTGGCTCGAAACGCCAGTGACGTAAATCGAGCACTTTGTCCTGACGCGCATCGGAACCAAACGGCGATACGCTGATGGTGGTCTGCGGATCGCCAATTTTGGCAACCAACTGCAGTCGCACGGCATCCCAATCAGGGGTTTCGATGCCATCAATCGCTTTAAGTTCCATCCCGGATGTAATTTGCGCACTCGCCGCGATGGAGTTGGGAGCAATTTCTCCCACCACTGGACGCACGCCCGGGACGCCGATGATAAACACCAGCCAGTAAGCGAAAATCGCAAAAATGAAGTTGGCTACCGGTCCGGCAGCAATGATGGCGGCGCGTTGTCCAACGGTTTTATTGTTGAAAGCGCTGTGTCGCAGCTCAGGTGCGACAGGCTCGACGCGTTCGTCGAGCATTTTGACGTAGCCGCCCAGTGGGATAAGGGCGATGACAAATTCCGTGCCGTGGCGGTCGGTGCGCGTCCAGAGTGATTTGCCAAAACCGATGGAAAACCGCTCTACGCGCACGCCACAGCGGCGAGCAACCCAGAAATGGCCAAATTCATGCACGGTAATCAGTACACCCAGTGCAACTATGAACGCCGCCAGATTCCAGAGAATGCTCAGCATAAAACCTTCCGTTAAATCGTCCCGAATACCAGTAAAAGCAAACATGCAAACACTGGAACAGCCGCTGTCAGGCTATCAATGCGATCCAGTATACCGCCATGCCCTGGAATCAGGTGTCCGCTGTCCTTAATCCCTGCTTCACGCTTAAACATACTTTCGGTTAAATCACCGAGCACGGAGGCAAGCGCAGCAAAAATCGAGCACACCAGCAGTATTGACGGTGCCACTTCAAGATTCGCCCAGACGCCGTAGCCCCAGGAGATGATCGCTGCCGTAAACAGGCCGCCGATGAATCCTTGCCAGGTTTTGCCCGGAGAAACCTTCGGCGCCAGCTTATGTTTGCCAAACAGTTTACCAAACATATAGGCCCCGGAGTCAGCCCCCCAGACGAGAATCATCACATAAAGCAGCCAGATCGCACCGCTGTAGTGGTTTTCGTCGTAGTGCCAGGCGCGCAGCGCAACCATACCCCAGAAAAAAGGAATAATGGTGAGCAAACCAAAAATCAGTCGTAGCACTTTTGAATTACGCCATAATGCCGCGGAGCCTGGATAAAAAAGAACCAGCAACAACGCGGCAACCCACCAGACCAACGATATCCACAAGGAGCCGGCAACCAGGGGCTGATGAATATCATGGTGATATTCAGGCAACGTAAACAGCATTATGGCCAGGATAAAGCCACAAAGTACCGCGAGCCATACCCGCTGAGTGCGCGAGGTAAAGCCGCTAAACTGTCCCCATTCCCACGCGGCGAGCATGCACACCACCAGCGTGACAATAGCGAATCCCACCGGGGGCAGTAAAAACAGCGCCGCAATGACAATGGGTATTAATACAAAAGCGGAAATCAGGCGATACTTCAGCAAAAGCTACCCCCATCAGGCTTTGTCGCCACCAGGCTCGGTGCCGCCGAAACGACGCTCTCGATTGGCAAAGGCATGCAGCGCACCTTCAAAGTCTTGTTCATCAAAATCGGGCCAAAGAACATCCGTAAAGTAAAGTTCGGCATAGGCAATTTGCCATATCAAAAAGTTACTTATGCGATGTTCCCCCCCTGTCCTAATTACCAAATCCACAGGCGCCTGTTCATTCATGCAGATTTGCTTGCTCAGCGCCTCTTCATCAATTTGGTCGGGTCTCAACAGCCCTTCCTGAACCTGTTCGGCCAGATGCCGAACGCCCTGGATAATATCCCAGCGTCCGCCGTAATTCGCCGCGATATTCAGCGTCAGACCGGTATTATTTTCCGTCAGCGCTTCTGCTTTACGAATCCGTTCCTGCAAACGTGAGTTAAAACGACTGGTATCGCCAATGATACGCAGGCGGACGTTGTGGCGGTGCAGGCTTTTTACTTCGCTGTCTAGCGCCCACACAAACAATTCCATCAACGCAGTCACTTCCTGCAAAGGTCGATTCCAGTTTTCACTGCTAAAAGCATAGAGCGTTAACGCATCAATGCCGTTGTTGGCGGCAAAAGAAACGGCGCGACGAACGGATTTCGCCCCCGCTTTATGCCCAAAGGCTCGTATCTTCCCTTGTCTTTTCGCCCAGCGGCCATTGCCATCCATAATGATTGCTACATGACGGCAGCCATGAGCTGGCAAATTTTCGCTTATTGGTTGATTCGCAGACAACATAACGCGTTTTTTGTCCCTGAAAAGGATTTAACGGTACTCAGGAATACTGAAGCCTATACATAAAAAAGCCGTGTCAAACCACGGCTCACCTGACCACATTAAGTCAAATACCTGCGATCAGGTGGCGCAGACTATATCACTGAAGCCCAACGCTAACAAATAGCACGACGACTAGTGGTTGCTTTATCACCAGCTTGCGAGACGTGTCACCTGTTGACGCGCAATATTACGCGCAGCTGCATCCACCGCCAGCACCTCTTCCACGCTTTGTGGTTCACGCAAATCCATCATCTCCAGTACCGATAAATTTAACGACGCGATATCGGTAAAACGAATTTGCTGATTCAGAAATGCCTCAACGGTAATTTCATTGGCTGCATTAAGTGCCGTCGTCGCCGCCTGCCCCTGGTCAAAGGCATTCATCGCAAGCTTCAGACAAGGATAGCGGTCATAGTCCGGTTCACTGAACGTCAGGGAACTTAGCTTGCAGAAATCAAGCGGCTTCACGCCGGATTTCACTCGATTTGGCCACGCCATGGAATGGGCAATCGGCGTACGCATGTCCGGCTCGCCCAGCTGTGCCAGCACGCTGCCATCCTGATAACGCACCATCGAGTGAATCACCGATTGCGGGTGAATCAGTACTTCCATCTGTTTCGCTGACGCATTAAACAGCCAGCGCGCTTCAATGTATTCCAGACCTTTGTTCATCATGGTGGCAGAGTCAACGGAGATTTTACGCCCCATCGACCAGTTCGGATGACGGCACGCCTGATCCGGCGTCATGGCGCGCAGTTCAGACAGTGGCGTTTCACGGAACGGGCCACCAGACCCGGTAAGCAGAATAGACACCACGCCATTCTGCTCCAGGTCAGCGTACCCCAGGTTCTGTTGAAAAGGTTGCGGTAAACTCTGAAAAATCGCGTTGTGCTCGCTGTCGACCGGCAAAAGACGCGCGCCGCGCTGCTTCACCGCATCCATAAACAGGCGTCCACAGGTGACCAGCGACTCTTTATTGGCCAGCAGCACATCCTTCCCGGCATCAATCGCGGCAAGCGTAGGCAATAACCCTGCCGCCCCGACGATGGCCGCCATCACCTGATCCACCTCATCCAGCGCCGCCATCTCGCAGGCCGCCTGTTGGCCACTCAGCACCTCGGTTCGACAGCCCTGTTCAAGCAGCTGTGCTTTCAGCAGACGCGCGCTCTCTTCGTCATCCATCACCGCATAGCGGGGCGCAAACTCCTGGCACTGCTCGACCATTCGCTGCACATTCTTACCGGCCACCAGCGCTGTCACGGTGTAGAGTTCAGGATTATGGCGAACGACGTCGAGAGTGCTGCAACCGATAGAGCCGGTTGAGCCAAGGAGTGTTAAATGCTTCATGAGATGCCCGAAAAAAGTTAGACCAGATAAAAGCAAAACGCCGCCAGCAAGACCCAAAGTCCCTCTGAACGGCGTTTATCAGTGTACGACAGAAATCAGAACTGCATCAGTTCCGCTTCTTTATCTGCCAGCGCCGCATCAATTTTCTTGATGGCAGCGTCGGTCATTTTCTGAATGTCGTCCTGAGAACGACGATCGTCATCTTCACTGATCTCTTTTTCTTTCAGCAGCGCTTTTACTTTATCGTTCGCATCGCGACGGACGTTACGCACGGATACACGACCCTGCTCAGCTTCGCCACGAACCACTTTGATCAGATCTTTACGACGCTCTTCCGTCAGTGGAGGCAGTGGAACGCGGATGTCAGAACCCGCAGAGCTTGGGTTCAGTCCGAGGTCAGAGGCCATGATCGCTTTCTCAACGGCCGGGCTCATAGAACGATCGAACACGTTGATTTTCAGCGTACGGGTATCTTCTACCGTGACGCTCGCCAGCTGACGCAGAGGGGTTGGCGTACCGTAGTATTCTACGATGATGCCATCCAGCAGGCTTGGGGAAGCACGGCCAGTACGGATTTTGCTGATTTGGGTTTTGAACGCTTCTACGCATTTTTCCATGCGTACTTCAGCATCTTTTCTGATGTCGTTAATCACGTTACGAATCCTTGAAAACTTGTCTCAGGCAGACTATCCGCCAGCACAGCGCTACAGGTGTGCTAAGTATAGTCGCGTTTAATTCATGACAACGCCAAAGGCGCGCCCGGGTAAGATACCACTACAAAATAAAGCGGAATCTTACCTGTATTTATCGTCAACGGAAATTATTCCGTGATCAAAGTGCCTTCTTTTTCGCCCATGACCACGCGACGCAGTGCGCCAGGCTTGTTCATGTTGAAGACACGGATCGGCAGTTTGTGGTCGCGAGCCAGCGTGAAGGCGGCAAGATCCATCACTTTCAGCTCTTTATCCAGCACTTCGCTGTAGCTCAGCTGATCGTACATGGTGGCAGAAGGATCTTTTGCCGGGTCGGCAGTAAACACGCCGTCTACTTTGGTCGCTTTCAGTACCACATCGGCTTCGATCTCGATACCGCGCAGGCAGGCAGCGGAATCGGTTGTAAAGAACGGGTTACCCGTACCGGCGGAGAGGATCACCACGCGGTTATTGCGCAGCAGGCTGATAGCTTCTGCCCAGCTGTAATTATCGCAAACGCCATTCAGGGGAATCGCGGACATCAGGCGGGCATTCACATAGGCGCGATGGAGCGCATCACGCATTGCCAGGCCATTCATCACGGTTGCCAGCATACCCATGTGGTCGCCCACTACGCGGTTCATCCCCGCTTTCGCCAGACCAGCACCACGGAAAAGGTTGCCACCGCCAATGACCACGCCAACCTGGATACCCAGTTCGACCAGTTCTTTGATTTCCTGTGCCATGCGATCAAGGATGCTTGCGTCAATACCGAAGCCTTCCGATCCCTGCAGCGCTTCGCCACTCAGCTTAAGCAGAATGCGTTTGTACACGGGTTTTGCATTGGTAGCCATGTTTCTTTCCTGAGACTGTCAACGATTAAGATGGGGGTTAATTCTGGCGACATGATATGCCGCAAATCAGCACAGCGATACTGGAGCCTGTCTGATTTCCTGTGACGGGTGACAAAAAGAAGCCGCCCTCAGGCGGCTCCTTTTCAATCATTAAGACTGCTTGGACATTGCAGCAACTTCTGCTGCGAAGTCAGTCTCAACTTTCTCGATGCCTTCGCCCACTTCGAAGCGGATGAAGCCAGTTACGTCAGCGTTGTGCTCTTTCAGCAGCTGCGCAACAGACTTGCTTGGATCCATAACGAATGGCTGGCCAGTCAGAGAAACTTCGCCGGTGAATTTCTTCATGCGGCCTTCAACCATTTTCTCTGCGATTTCTTTTGGTTTACCAGACTGCATCGCGATGTCCAGCTGAACCTGGTACTCTTTTTCTACCACTTCAGCAGACACGTCTTCTGGCTTAACGAATTCTGGTTTGCTTGCAGCGATGTGCATAGCCAGCTGTTTAACCAGCTCTTCGTCAGCGCCTTTAGCCGCAACCAGAACACCGATACGTGCACCGTGCTGGTAAGAGCCCAGAACGTCGCCTTCCAGAGAAGCAACGCGACGGATGTTGATGTTCTCACCGATTTTAGCAACCAGCGCAACACGTTCTTCTTCGAACTGTGCTTTCAGAACTTCAACGTCAGTGATTTTGCCAGCAACAGCTGCGTCCAGAACTTTGTTAGCAAATGCCTGGAAACCACCATCTTTAGCAACGAAGTCAGTCTGGCAGTTAACTTCCAGAATGATGCCGTAGGTGCCGTCGATTTTAGTGATGATCACGCCGTCAGCAGCAACGTTGCCTGCTTTTTTAGCTGCTTTGATCGCACCGGATTTACGCATGTTTTCGATTGCCAGCTCGATGTCGCCGTTCGCTTCAGTCAGCGCTTTTTTGCAATCCATCATGCCTGCGCCAGTACGCTCGCGCAGCTCTTTTACCAGGGATGCGGTAATTTCAGCCATTCTTAAATCCTCGGGAGATGTGAACTGCCCGGCCGGGGGCCAAACAGTGTAAATTGAAAAAAGGGGCCGGTAATGGGCCCCTATTCATACACGGTACTAATAAGGGGTAAAACCTTATTATTCAGCTTCTACGAAGCTTTCTTCCGCCTGAGAAGCCAGATCCTGGGAACGGCCTTCACGAACGGTAGCAGCTACAGCGCTCAGGTACAGGCTAACAGCACGGATTGCGTCGTCGTTACCCGGGATAACGAAGTCAACACCGTCCGGATCGGAGTTGGTATCAACGATAGCGAATACCGGGATACCCAGGTTGTTAGCTTCTTTGATTGCGATGTGCTCGTGGTCTGCATCGATTACGAACAGCGCGTCTGGCAGGCCGCCCATATCTTTGATACCGCCCAGGCTGTTTTCCAGCTTGTCCAGTTCACGAGTGCGCATCAGCGCTTCTTTCTTAGTCAGCTTGTCGAAAGTACCGTCCTGAGACTGGGTTTCCAGATCTTTCAGGCGTTTGATGGACTGACGAACAGTTTTCCAGTTGGTCAGCATGCCGCCCAACCAGCGATGGTTCACGAAGAACTGGTCGCAGCTGTTAGCAGCATCTTTCACAGCTTCGCTTGCAGCGCGCTTAGTACCAACGAACAGAATCTTACCTTTACGGGAAGAGATCTTGTTCAGCTCAGCCAGGGCTTCGTTGAACATTGGTACAGTTTTCTCAAGGTTGATGATGTGAACTTTGTTACGCGCGCCGAAGATGAAAGGCTTCATTTTCGGGTTCCAGTAACGTGTCTGGTGACCAAAGTGAACACCAGCCTTGAGCATGTCGCGCATGGAAACAGTTGCCATGTTTAAAACCTCTATATTGAAAGTTGGGGTTATGCCTCCACGTATCCCATATTACCGACCCCAAAGGGCACCCCGGAATATGTGCCGATACGTGTGTGTTGTTACACAAAGTGAGATTTGTCGCTTCCGTCCAGCCTGTGTATCTGAGATGGATCGGAAGTCCGGCGCGCTTTATACCACAAAACACGACCAGAAACCAACAGTTGTTGGCGGAGTGTGCTGTTAATGATTCTCAATTTGGCACGGGGTGTGCCTGACTGATACCATTGACGACACTTAGACTAGTATTGTCGAAAAAATCGACACCGATGGACAGATTACATGGCTATCTCTATTAAGACACCTGAAGAAATTGAAAAGATGCGCGTCGCCGGTCGTCTGGCCGCGGAAGTGCTGGAAATGATCGAGCCGTTCGTAAAGCCGGGCGTCAGCACCGGTGAACTGGACCGCATCTGTAACGACTATATCGTGAACGAGCAGCACGCGGTTTCCGCCTGCCTCGGCTACCACGGTTTCCCGAAATCCGTCTGCATCTCTATTAATGAAGTGGTGTGTCACGGCATTCCGGACGATGAAAAACTGCTGAAAGATGGCGACATCGTCAACATTGACGTGACCGTCATTAAAGACGAGTACCACGGTGACACCTCAAAAATGTTCATCGTTGGCAAGCCGACTATTCTTGGCGAGCGTCTGTGCAAAGTGACGCAAGAGAGCCTCTACCTGGCACTGAAAATGGTTAAACCGGGTATTCGCCTGCGTACCATCGGTGCGGCAATCCAGAAGTTTGTGGAAGCAGAAGGTTTCTCCGTGGTGCGCGAGTACTGCGGTCACGGCATTGGTCGCGTCTTCCATGAAGAACCGCAGGTCCTGCACTATGATGCAGATGACGGCGGCGTGGTGCTGCAAAAAGGCATGACCTTTACCATTGAGCCGATGGTCAACGCGGGTGACTACCGCATCCGTACCATGAAAGACGGCTGGACGGTGAAAACCAAAGACAGAAGCTTGTCTGCGCAGTACGAGCATACTATTGTGGTAACAGACAACGGCTGCGAAATTATGACGTTGCGCAAGGATGACACCATCCCGGCGATACTGACGCACGACGAATGATAAAAAAGCCGGCAAATGCCGGCTTTTTTAATGGCTATAGCTTTTTCTTATGGGTGGCGCACGATGAGTAATCTTTTACCCGAACAGTATGCTAACACAGCCCTTCCCACCCTTCCCGACCAGCCCGATAACCCGGGCGTCTGGCCGTCGCACGAGCTGACCTGCGCGCATATTAAAGCCCATATGGATGTTTTCCATCGCTGGCTGGGCAGCGCGTTCGACGCAGGCGTGTCGGCCGAGCAGCTCATTGAAGCGCGCACCGAATTTATCGACCAGCTGCTGCAGCGCCTGTGGATCGATTACGGGTTTGGGCAAATCAGTGATGTTGCTCTGGTTGCCGTCGGGGGCTATGGCCGCGGTGAGCTGCATCCGCTTTCCGATATCGATCTCCTGATCTTAAGCCGCAAAAAGCTGCCGGACGAACAGGCGCAAAAAATTGGCGAACTGCTGACGCTCCTCTGGGACGTGAAGCTGGAAGTCGGCCACAGCGTGCGCACCCTGGAAGAGTGTCTGCTGGAAGGGTTATCGGACTTGACCGTCGCCACCAACCTGATTGAAACCCGCCTGCTGATTGGCGACGTCGCGCTGTTTCTGGAGCTGCAAAAGCACATCTTCAGCGACGGCTTCTGGCCGTCAGAAAAGTTCTTCGCCGCGAAGGTCGAGGAGCAAAACCAGCGCCACCAGCGCTACCACGGCACCAGCTATAATCTTGAGCCCGATATTAAAAGCAGCCCCGGCGGCCTGCGCGACATCCATACCCTGCAGTGGGTCGCTCGCCGCCATTTTGGCGCCACCTCGATGGACGAGATGGTCGGCTTCGGCTTCTTAACCGAGGCAGAGCGTAACGAGCTGAACGAGTGCCTGCACTTGCTGTGGCGCATTCGATTTGCCCTGCATCTGGAAGTCACCCGCTACGATAACCGTCTGCTGTTTGACCGCCAGCTCAGCGTGGCTCAGCGCCTGAATTATCAGGGCGAAGGCAACGAGCCGGTTGAGCACATGATGAAGGATTTCTTCCGCGTCACCCGCCGGGTGACCGAGCTGAACCAGATGCTGTTACAGCTGTTCGACGAGGCCATTCTGGCCCTGACGGCGGACGAAAAACCGCGCCCGATTGATGACGAATTCCAGCTGCGCGGCACGCTTATCGATCTGCGCGACGAAACGCTGTTCATCCGCGAGCCGGAAGCGATTCTGCGGATGTTCTATACCATGGTGCGCAACAGCAGCATCACCGGGATCTACTCCACCACCCTGCGCCATCTGCGCCATGCGCGCCGTCATCTGACGGAGCCGCTGTGCTATATCCCGGAAGCGCGCTCGCTGTTCCTGAGCATGCTCCGCCACCCGGGCGCCGTCAGCCGTGGGCTGCTGCCGATGCACCGCCACAGCGTGCTGTGGGCCTATATGCCGCAGTGGTCGCACATTGTCGGACAGATGCAGTTCGATCTGTTCCACGCCTACACGGTGGATGAACACACGATCCGCGTGATGCTCAAGCTGGAAAGCTTTGCAAAAGAAGAGACGCGCTCCCGCCATCCGCTGTGCGTGGAGCTATGGCCGCGCCTGACCCACCCGGAACTGATCCTGATTGCTGCCCTGTTCCACGATATCGCCAAAGGTCGCGGCGGCGATCATTCGGTGCTGGGTGCACAGGACGTACTGAAATTTGCCGAGCTGCACGGCCTGAACTCACGTGAAACGCAGCTGGTGGCCTGGCTGGTACGCCATCATCTTCTGATGTCGGTTACCGCGCAGCGTCGTGACATTCAGGATCCTGAGGTGATCAAGCAGTTCGCGGAAGCGGTTCAGACGGAAAACCGTCTGCGCTATCTGGTCTGCCTGACGGTGGCCGATATCTGCGCCACCAACGAAACGCTGTGGAACAGCTGGAAGCAGAGCCTGCTGCGCGAGCTGTACTTCGCTACCGAAAAACAGCTGCGTCGCGGGATGCAAAACACCCCGGACATGCGCGAGCGCGTGCGTCATCACCAGCTGCAGGCGCTGGCGCTGCTGCGGATGGATAACATTGATGAAGAGGCGCTACACCAGATATGGGCCCGCTGCCGTGCCAACTATTTTGTCCGCCACAGCCCAAACCAGCTTGCGTGGCACGCGCGGCACCTGCTGAAGCACGACCTGTCCCAGCCAATGATTCTGCTGAGCCCTCAGGCCACCCGCGGCGGAACGGAGATTTTCATCTGGAGCCCGGACCGACCTTATCTGTTTGCTGCGGTCTGCGCCGAGCTGGACAGGCGAAACCTGAGCGTTCACGACGCGCAGATTTTCACCACCCGCGACGGCATGGCAATGGACACCTTTATCGTGCTGGAGCCGGACGGCAGCCCGCTGTCGTCGGACAGGCATGAAGGGATACGTTTTGGTCTGGAACAGGCGATTACCCAGCGCAGCTGGCAGCCCCCGCAGCCGCGTCGCCAGCCGGCGAAATTGCGCCACTTTACCGTCGATACCGAGGTCAACTTCCTGCCGACCCACACCGACCGTAAATCGTTCCTGGAGCTGATCGCGCTCGACCAGCCGGGGCTGCTCGCCCGCGTCGGCCAGGTTTTTGCCGATCTGGGAATTTCGCTCCATGGCGCCCGAATTACAACGATTGGCGAGCGAGTAGAAGATTTATTTATAATCGCGACAGCGGACCGGCGTGCCCTTAATAATGACCTGCAGCTTGAAGTGCAACAACGGTTGACAGCAGCCCTCAATCCAAACGATAAAGGGTGATATGTTTTTTAGTGAAATGGAAAGAGTAAACAATGCAGCAGTTACAGAACGTTATTGAGTCCGCTTTTGAGCGTCGCGCCGAGATTACCCCGGCAAATGTGGATACCGTGACCCGTGAAGCGGTAAACCAGGTGATTTCCCTGCTGGATTCCGGCGCGCTGCGCGTGGCAGAAAAAATCGACGGTCAGTGGGTCACTCATCAATGGCTGAAGAAAGCCGTGCTGCTCTCTTTCCGTATCAACGATAACCAGGTTATCGACGGAGCTGAAAGCCGCTACTTCGATAAAGTCCCTATGAAATTCGCTGACTACGACGAAGCGCGTTTCCAGAAAGAAGGCTTCCGCGTGGTGCCACCTGCGGCAGTGCGTCAGGGCGCTTTCATCGCACGTAATACCGTGCTGATGCCATCCTACGTGAACATCGGTGCCTACGTTGACGAAGGCACCATGGTTGACACCTGGGCGACGGTCGGTTCCTGCGCGCAGATCGGTAAAAACGTTCACCTGTCCGGCGGCGTGGGCATCGGTGGTGTTCTGGAGCCACTGCAGGCTAACCCGACCATCATCGAAGACAACTGCTTCATCGGCGCGCGCTCTGAAGTGGTTGAAGGGGTGATCGTTGAAGAAGGCTCCGTGATCTCCATGGGCGTTTACATCGGCCAGAGCACCCGTATTTACGATCGTGAAACCGGCGAAGTGCATTACGGTCGCGTTCCGGCGGGCTCCGTCGTGGTGTCCGGCAATCTGCCGTCAAAAGATGGCAAATACAGCCTGTACTGTGCGGTTATCGTGAAGAAAGTGGATGCGAAAACGCGCGGTAAAGTGGGCATCAACGAGTTGCTGCGCACCATCGATTAATCGGGTATAACAAAAAGCGGGGGCAACCCCGCTTTTTTTATATCTGAGGGTGGCGAAAATAGATTTTTTCGTTAATTATTCAAAGGTTATGTTGAGATCAAGGGTACCGCTATGTACGATAATCTGAAAAGTCTGGGCATTACCAATCCTGATGAAATTGATCGTTACAGCCTCCGCCAGGAAGCCAACAACGATATTTTGAAAATCTATTTTCACAAGGACAAAGGAGAGTTTTTCGCCAAAAGCGTGAAGTTTAAATACCCACGCCAGCGTAAGACCGTTGTTGCTGACGGTGTAGGACAGGGATACAAAGAAGTACAGGAAATCAGCCCTAACCTGCGCTATGTGATCGATGAACTCGATCAGATCTGCCAGCGCGACCGCACCGAAGTCGATCTCAAGCGTAAGATCCTTGACGATCTGCGTCACCTTGAAAGCGTTGTGACCAATAAGATCAGCGAGATTGAAGCGGATCTTGAGAAGTTAACCCGCAACAAATAAGTTGAGTGCGGCCTGATGCCCTCACCCCGGCCCTCTCCCACAGGGAGAGGGTGAACCCCTTATCGCTGTTCATCCAGCTGCAGCGCCACATACAGCAGCAGCCTGTCGTCGAAATTCCCCAGATCCAGCCCCGTCAGTTCTGAAATTCGGTTTAACCGATACTCCAGGGTATTGCGGTGAATAAACAGCGCTTTTGACGTCGCCAGCGGCTGCACGTTATGACGGAACCACGCCTGCAGCGTCCGGCGCAGCAGGCCGTTATTGTCCATGGCTTTCAGACGCGCTAATGGCCGTGCCAGCTCATTGGCCTGCCAGCCCCCGCGCAGGCTGTCGAGCAGCACCGGCAGCATCAGGTCCTGATAGAAATAGCTGCGGCTCTCCGGCATCCGCTGCTTGCCCACCATCATGGTGGTGCGCGCGGTACGCCAGGAGCGGGCGATGCTGCCCGGCCCGGTAAAGTAGTTGCCCAGCGCAACGCGAAAACGCAGCTGACCATTCTCCTTCATCCGGGAGATCAACAGCTCCACGCGACGACGATGATCTTCCGCATCCCAGCGGCCGAACGCGTTGAGCGCCGGTTTGAGTACCACCATTTCCGTCAGAGAAACGATCGCCACCAGGTTATCGCGCTCCGGCGTCGCCAGCGCATTTTGCAGCTGCTGCAGCTCGGCCATCGCGCTGTCTACGCCCAGCTGGCCGCTATCGACCTCAATCACCGCCACCACGCGCGGCTGGTTCAGATCGATCCCCAGACGCTGCGCCCATTCGCTGAGCGCGGGCGTGTGCTCTTCCGCCTGAATAAGGTTCATCACCAGCTCTTCACGCAGGCGGCTGTCCTGGGCAAGCAGGTGCATCAGGCGCGACTGCTCCAGCATCATCTCTGCCGTCATACAGACCAGCTCACCGTATTTTCGCAGTGACTCGGGCTCGCCGGTCAGGCCGATGACCCCCACAATCTCGCCTTCAAGGCGCAGCGGTAAATTGATACCCTGACGGACGCCGTGCAGGTGTTTCGCTACCGCATCGTCGATATCCACGACCCGCCCCTGGGAAAGCACCAGCAGCGCGCCTTCGTGCAATTCCCCAATACGCTCGCGATCGCCGCTGCCAATAATGCGCCCGCGGGCATCCATCACGTTGATATTGGTATCAATGATGCGCATGGTGCGCGCCACGATATCCTGCGCCATTTTGGTATCAAGATGCCAGCCAGCCATAAAACCCTCCCGTGAGCAGAGCTCAAGCATAGGGAAGTTCAGCGACGGCTGCATTGTGCGAATGCACAAAGAGAAAGGGAGATGTATGGAGTTGTGGCAAGAATCACAGAAACGAAAAAGCCCCTGCGAACAGGGGCTTCAAAGGATTACTGCATCAGCAGATAAAGCGAAGTATCACCACGCTGGATATTCAGCGCCAGCACGGAAGGCTTGCTGTCGAGGATCTTGCGCAGTTCAGCTATGTTTTTCACCGGCTGCTGGTTAGCGCCCATGATCACATCGCCTTTTTTCAGGCCGATACGGGCTGCCGGTGAATTCGCTTTCACGTTGTTCACCACCACGCCTTTGTCTGCGCCTTTATTGCTCATCTCGGCACCTTCAATGCCGCTGAAGATAGTGCTGGAATCCACCTGATTCTGGCTGCTCTGCTGCAGCTCCAGGCTCACGTTAACCGGCTTACCGTCGCGCAGCAGGCCGAGGGTCACTTTGCTGCCAATCGGCATTGAGCCCACTTCGGCACGCAGGGCGGCAAAGCTGCTGATCGGCTTACCGTTCAGGGAGGTGATCACATCCCCCGCTTTAATGCCCGCTTTCGCCGCGGAGGAGTTCGGCATCACCTGGCTGACGAATGCCCCGCGCTGGGCGTCAACTTTCATCGCCTTAGCCAGTTCGGAGTTCAGCTCAGTCCCGAGGATACCCAGCTCGCCGCGTTTCACCTGGCCATACTGCACCATCTGCGCGGTCAGGTTTTTCACCATGTTACTTGGGATAGCAAAGCCGATCCCAATGTTGCCGCCGTCCGGTGCCAGGATCGCGGTGTTGATACCGATCAGCTCACCGTTCAGGTTCACCAGCGCACCGCCGGAGTTACCGCGGTTGATCGCCGCATCCGTCTGGATGAAGTTTTCATAGTTCTCGGCATTGAGGCCGCTACGGCCCAGCGCAGAGACGATACCCGAGGTCACGGTTTCACCCAGACCGAACGGGTTACCGATCGCCACGGTATAGTCGCCCACGCGCAGCGCGTCGGAGTCGGCAATTTTAATCGCCGTCAGGTTTTTCGGATCCTGGATCTGGATCAGCGCGATGTCGGAGCGCGGGTCTTTACCCACCACTTTCGCGTCGAACTTGCGGCCATCGCTCAGCTGCACCTTAATGCTGTTCGCGTTATCGACAACGTGGTTGTTAGTGACGACATAGCCTTTCGCCGCATCAATAATCACCCCCGAGCCAAGCGCCATGAATTTCTGCTGCTGGGCGCCGCCCTGGCTGTCATCCCCTGCGCCGCCGCCCTGACAGAACGGTGAACTCTGGAATGGCGAACCGTCCTGGCAGAACGGCGAGTTGTCGCCAAAGAACTGCTGGAAGTTACGCGGCATACGCGGCGTATTGACGGTCGTACTGCCCTCAACGTTAATACTCACCACCGATGGCATCACTTTTTCGAGCATCGGTGCCAGGCTTGGCATCTGCTGCGCGGTTGCTGCCGACGACGCGGTCTCGGCTGCAGTAGCAGTCAGAGGAGACAGCGCTAAACCTAAACTCAGAGCCAGTGCACTCATTGCTAATGTGGTTTTTTTCATGTTTCTCAATCTCGATTTACAGGTAACGCAAAATTGCTGTGTAACTCAGATTCGTTTTATACCGCTTAGTTCCGGCGATAAGTTTATGGAAAAGGTAAAAATTTATTGGCCGTCTTTACAAAACTCCGGCGTTATTCCACCGCCATCAGCTTGCGGTATTCATCCCAGGCATACAAATCCGTCATGCCGCTGATATAGTCCTGGATAAGACGGCAGCGATAATAATATTCCATCACCGGCCATTGGGAAGAGTGGCGATCCAGCTTGCCTATTGCTTCGACATACGCCAGACGATGCCGGGTAGAGAGTTTCTGATAAAGCCGCGATTCGATAGGTATTCTGCGCACGCGCTCGTGTTCCACCAGCTCGCTGAACTCGTCGACCGACAGCTGGAGCAACGGGGAATAAATTTCCAGTAACCCACTGATTACCCGATAACCCTGCAGCTCTAACTGCTCGACATCCGGATGGCTAAATACATGCCGCATCGCCACATGTTTATAAAGCTCAAGGAGTTGACTGAAACTGCTGTCATCTTCCAGCAGCGCGTGGTTGAATTCCCCGCTGAAGATAAGCGGTAAATTATCAATAAAGCGCGACGCCGCATACGGCACCAGTTTATTTAATGTATTGACCCGCAAATACATAAAGAACTGGTCTTCTGTACTACGGCTTAATGTATTTGAGCGCGATTTTTCCCAGGCATTTTCGACCACCTGCGCAAACAGCGAGCCTTTTTCATGGATACCCCAGGCCGCATAAAGATGCTGATAAAGCTCCTCAACGCTGAAGATTCTTTTCTCAACGGCATCTTCCAGATCGGCCACGCAATAGGAAATATCATCGGCGGCTTCCATAATCCAGGTCAATGGAAAGCGGCCGTTTGGCGTCAATGAAAGTTCTTTACGTAGCCGTTCAATATAGGCCTCTTCGGAAAGGTAATAGCCCGGTTTTTTCATTAAATAGCTGTGGGACGCGGGCGTATCTCCCATCCACCACGCGGGGCGGGTATATTTCAGAATGCAGCCGACCTGTGCCCAGGTCAGGTTCATGCGCATCAGGGAGTGGACCAGCCGGATCCCCTGCGCGTTGCCCTCAAAGTGACACAAATCCTGGCGCACTTTGCGTCGCAGATCGTTCAGCCCCTCTTCGCCTTCACGCAGGCGTAAATCGCGTACGATACAGCGGTCGTCGCTCAGCGGCTGGCTTACCGCATCCGAAGGGTAAAGCCGCTGCTTAAACCAGTCATTGATCGCCGCCTCACCAAAGTGGCCGAAAGGCGGGTTGCCGATGTCATGCATCAGGCAGGCCATCTCAACGATGCTCTCAAAAGGCCCCGTCAGCTCGTCCAGACCATAGGTTTCCAGTAAGCGCTGCTCTTTGAGACGGCTCAAAATCTCTTTGGCAATGTAGCGCCCGACCTGCTGCACCTCCATGGAGTGGGTTAAGCGCGTGCGCACCGCGGCGTTACGCTCAAGCGGAAAGACCTGGGTCTTTTGCTGCAGACGGCGGATAGCGGGCGAGTTAATGATCCGCCCGCGATCGCTTTCGAAGATACGCAGGATCTCATGTTCGCTCTTGTCGCCCTGCGGCGAACGGAAACGTCGGTGCCAGTTAATTTTGGTGCGAAAATCGATTGGTGCCATGTGCTCCCCCGCGTGAGAATGCGTTTCCCCTTAACCGCATGATAGACTATGCATCTTAACAAGGCACATCGCGAGTAAATCTATGAAAATCGGCATTATTGGTGCAATGGAAGAAGAAGTTACGCTGCTGCGTGACAAAATTGAGAACCGTCAGACCCTCTCTCTTGGTGGTTGTGAGATCTACACCGGCCAGCTGAACGGTGTTGACGTGGCTCTGCTGAAATCAGGCATCGGTAAAGTGGCAGCTGCGCTGGGTGCAACCCTGCTGCTTGAGCGCTGCAAGCCGGACGTGATCGTTAATACCGGCTCTGCGGGCGGCCTGGCGCCGACGCTGAAGGTGGGTGATATCGTTGTCTCCGACGAAGCGCGCTACCACGATGCCGACGTCACCGCGTTCGGTTACGAGTACGGTCAGCTCCCGGGCTGCCCTGCTGCTTTTAAAGCTGACGACAAACTGATTGCGGCGGCGGAGACCTGCATCGCAGAACTCAACCTCAACGCGGTACGCGGTCTGATTGTCAGCGGTGATGCGTTCATCAACGGCTCCGTTGGGCTGGCGAAAATCCGTCATAACTTCCCTCAGGCGGTTGCCGTTGAGATGGAAGCGACCGCGATTGCGCACGTTTGCCATAACTTCAGCGTACCGTTCGTGGTGGTTCGCGCCATCTCTGACGTGGCAGACCAGCAGTCTCACATCAGCTTCGACGAGTTCCTGACCGTTGCGGCAAAACAGTCCACCGTGATGGTGGAACGCCTGGTGCAGAATCTGGCACGTGGCTAAACATACCGTCAGGGCGCTGGCCGCCCTGCTTCTTCTCGCACCGCTGTGGCTCTATGCTGTACCGCGCGTGATTACACTCTCTCCCGCAAATACGGAACTGGCGTTTGCCGCCGGGATCACGCCCGTTGGCGTGAGTAGCTATTCGGATTATCCGCCGCAGGCCGCGGGAATTGAACAAGTCGCCACCTGGCAAGGGATGAACCTTGAGCGCATCGTGGCGCTTAAACCGGATCTCGTGCTGGCCTGGCGCGGCGGTAACGCCGAGCGGCAGATCAACCAGCTCACCTCACTTGGCATAAAAGTGATGTGGATTGATGCCGTCAGCATTGAGCAAGTCGCTCAGGCGCTACGCGCCCTGGCACCCTATAGCCCTACGCCCAAAAAAGCCGAGGCGGCGGCGAAACAGATGCTGAGCGACTATGCCGCGCTGAAATCCCGATACGATACCCCTGTTAAAAAGCGCATCTTCCTGCAGTTTGGCAGCCAACCGCTGTTCACCACCGGAAAAGGGTCGATTCAGAACCAGGTGCTGGAAGTCTGTGGCGGTGAAAACATCTTTGCAGCCAGCCGGGTGCCGTGGCCCCAGGTTAGCCGTGAACAGGTCCTGGCGCGCCAGCCGCAGGCTATCGTCGTGGTCGGAAATGCGAGCGAAATTCCCAAAATTGAACAATTCTGGCAACGGCAGCTAAAAATACCGGTAATTCCCCTTAACAGCGACTGGTTTGAACGCGCCAGCCCGCGTATTATCCTCGCCGCAAAACAGCTCTGTGCCGCGCTGGCAGAGAGTCACTAACATAAGACCCTTTTCGAGGATTTAACGATGCTCGTTTATTGGCTGGATATTCTTGGCACAGCCGTTTTTGCTATCTCCGGCGTCCTGCTCGCCGGAAAACTACGCATGGATCCGTTTGGCGTGCTGGTGCTTGGGGTCGTGACCGCCGTCGGCGGCGGGACTATCCGCGATATGGCGCTGGCGAATGGCCCGGTGTTTTGGGTGAAAGATCCTACCGATCTGGTGGTCGCGATGGTCACCTGTCTGTTAACCATTGTGCTGGTTCGCCAGCCCCGCAGATTACCCAAATGGATATTGCCGGTACTGGATGCCGTCGGTCTGGCCGTGTTTGTCGGTATTGGCGTCAATAAGGCGTTTAATGCGGGTACTGGTCCAATGGTGGCAATCTGTATGGGCGTATTAACCGGCGTGGGCGGTGGGATCATTCGCGACATTCTGGCGCGTGAAGTACCGATGATCCTGCGTACTGAAATTTACGCGACGGCCTGTATCGCGGGGGGCATTGTCCACGCGACCGCGTACTACACGTTTGCACTTCCGCTGGAAAACGCCGCGATGCTGGGGATGGTCGTGACGCTGGTGATACGTTTAGCGGCGATACGCTGGCACCTGAAGCTGCCGACGTTTGCGCTGGATGACCGGTAAAAGCAAAACGGTAACCTGACGGTTACCGTTTTTAGTCTTTTCTCCCTCTCCCTGTGGGAGAGGGCCGGGGGTGAGGGCATCAGCCCGCACCCTCTTAAATACTGAACGAAGAACCACACCCGCAGGTGCTTGTTGCGTTCGGGTTGGTCACCACAAAGCGCGAACCTTCCAGACCTTCGGTGTAATCCACCGAACCGCCCACCAGATATTGCAGGCTCATCGGGTCAACCACCAGCGCAACGCCCTGTTTCTCGATAGTCATATCGCCATCGTTAACCTGATCGTCAAAGGTAAAACCATACTGGAAGCCGCTGCAGCCGCCACCGGTAATATAGACGCGCAGTTTCAGATCCGGATTGTCTTCGTCTGCAATCAGGGTTTTCACTTTGTTGGCTGCTGCTTCGGTAAATTCCAGCGGCAACGCTACATCATCACTCATCATATGCTCCCATGAATACTGCTACTGCGATTGGGTAAAATTCACCCAATTCTTTGTGTCATTATCTAATACCCTGGTAATTCATTCAAGTATTCTGCGCTGCGGCCCGTTCCGCCTCTTGTTTTGCCAGAGTACGCGCAAGGATGGTGGAGTATAGCGGCTTTCCACCCAGGAACTGGGCTAATAGTGTCGCGCCGAGACAGGTAATGATCATTGGCAAAATGAGCTGGTAATTGTCCGTCATCTCCAGCACCAGCACGATCCCGGTCAACGGCGCACGCAGGGATGCGGCCAGCAGCGCTCCCATTCCGGCGATGGCAAAGGTCCCGGCGTCAAGATGATAGGCGGGAAAACCCACTTCAGCCGCCATTCCAAACGCGGTGCCCAGCAAGGTCCCCAGCGCCAGCATCGGGGCAAATATCCCGCCGGGCGCGCCGGAGGAAAAACAGAGTACCGTCGTGATGACGCGGGAGATAAACATAAACAGCAGCAGACCCACGCTGAAATTCCCCGCCGCCGCAATGGGGATCAGCCCGAACCCGCCGCCAGCGGCATTCGGCTCGATAAACCCGAGCACGCCGCAGATTCCACCCAGCAGACCGCCCATCAGCACCCATTTCGTGGTGTTCCCGCCGTGAATGCGCTGGAACATATCCTGAGCGCGCAGGATAAAGGTGTTAAACAGCGGCCCCACCACGCCAAAAATCATGCCGAGGATCAGGTAAAGCCACAGGGTGTTGACCGGCGCGTTGGTCAGTTTACCCACCTCAATGACCGCCCCTTCGCCGTTAAAGAGGCGAAAGACGATGCTCGACATAATGACGCCGGTAAACACCGCTTTAATGGAGATCAGGTTGTAGCGAAACTGCGCGCGCATCTCTTCTATAATGAACAAAATGCCCGCCAGCGGCGCGTTAAACGCCGCCGACAGCCCCGCCGCCGCACCGGTAGCCAGCAGCGTATGGCGCGCTTCGGCGCTTCGCATCCGAAACAGATCGCCCACCATGCGGCCGACGTTCCCCCCCAGCTGTACCGTGGGCCCTTCCCGGCCAAGTACCATGCCTGCGCCCAGCGTACCCATGCCGCCGATGAATTTAACCGGAATCACCCGCCACCAGCGCACCGGACGCAGCTCCTCCAGTGCACCTTCAATTTCCGGGATGCCAGACCCGCCCGCCTCCGGCGCGAATTTACGCACCAGAAAATACCCCACCATGGCAAACAGCGCAGACAGCCCGAATGCCCAAACCCAGACCAGCCATTCGCTATCGGCGAAACCGGCCACGGTGCCCACTCGCCAGTTGAGTACGGCATTAACCGCTTTTTCAAACGCCACGCCAATCAGCCCCGCGAGAGTCCCCACCACGGCAGCGGCCAGCAGGATCGCCAGCGGCGTTTTATCGCGATTGAGCAGCCGCCGAATACTGACCCGGTGCCGGGCACGCGTAAACTGTTGTTCTTCAAAAGACGGAGAATCTGATTTCATGTCCTGTTCTTATTCGTCATACAAAAAGCCGCGAGGATTTTACCAGAGACTGCCCCACCGTCTCCTGAAAATTACTTAACAAATCTTAAAGCATTACCCGGCTAAAAATTTCATAACCTTCCCCGAATCACTTAGAATAGTGGGCTTAATCATTTTATACGAACCAGGAACGACGCCATGAGCAAGTCTGAAAACCTCTACAGTGCAGCCCGCGAGCTTATTCCGGGTGGCGTGAACTCACCTGTACGCGCCTTCACCGGCGTTGGCGGTACGCCGCTGTTTATCGAACGTGCTGACGGCGCGTATCTGTATGATGTCGATGGCAAAGCCTATATCGATTATGTCGGCTCCTGGGGCCCGATGGTGCTGGGGCACAACCACCCGGCCATTCGTAATGCGGTGATTGAAGCTGCCCAGCGCGGCCTGAGTTTCGGTGCGCCAACCGAAATGGAAGTGAAAATGGCGGAGCTGGTGACCGAACTGGTGCCTACCATGGACATGGTGCGTATGGTGAACTCCGGTACCGAAGCCACCATGAGCGCCATCCGCCTGGCGCGCGGTTTTACCGGTCGCGATAAAATCATCAAATTCGAAGGCTGCTACCACGGCCATGCGGACTGCCTGCTGGTGAAAGCCGGTTCCGGCGCGCTGACGCTCGGCCAGCCAAACTCACCTGGCGTACCAGCAGATTTCGCGAAGCATACTCTGACCTGCACCTACAACGATCTTGCTACCGTTCGCGCGGCGTTCGAGCAGTATCCGCAGGAGATCGCCTGCATCATCGTTGAGCCGGTTGCGGGCAACATGAACTGCATCCCACCGCAGCCTGAGTTCCTGCCGGGCCTGCGCGCCCTGTGCGACGAATTCGGCGCGCTGCTGATCATCGATGAAGTGATGACCGGCTTCCGCGTAGCGCTGGCGGGTGCCCAGTCTTACTACGGCGTTGAGCCGGACCTGACCTGCCTCGGTAAAATCATCGGCGGCGGCATGCCGGTCGGCGCATTCGGTGGTCGTAAGGACGTGATGGAAGCCCTGGCGCCAACCGGTCCGGTTTACCAGGCGGGCACGCTCTCCGGTAACCCCATCGCCATGGCCGCGGGCTTTGCCTGCCTGACCGAAGTGGCCCAGCCTGGCATTCACGAAACCCTGACCGACCTGACGACGCAGCTGACAAGCGGGCTGCTTGAAGCGGCAGAGGAAGCCGGTATTCCGCTGGTCGTTAACCACGTGGGCGGCATGTTCGGGATCTTCTTCACCGATGCAAAAACCGTGACCTGCTATCAGGACGTGGTGAAGTGCGACGTTGAGCGCTTCAAGCGCTTCTTCCACCTGATGCTGGAAGAAGGCGTGTACCTGGCACCGTCCGCGTTCGAAGCGGGCTTTATGTCCGTGGCCCACAGCGAAGAAGATATCAATAACACCATCGACGCGGCGCGTAAGGTGTTTGCGAAGCTCTAAGGTCATTGCCGGGTGACGCTAACGCTTACCCGGCCTACGATGTTCTCCCTCTCCCTGTGGGAGAGGGCTGGGGTGAGGGCATCAGGCCGCACCTGACTACCGGCTCTGCTTTCTCAACAGATAAATAAAGTACGGCGCACCGATAAAGGTCGACAGCAGACCCGCCGGGATCTGATACGGGAACAGCACCATTCTTCCGCACCAGTCTGCAAACACCAGCATCACCCCACCCGTCAGGGCCGACATGACGATATGCGGCATCGTTCTGCGGAAGCCCATCATTCTGGCAATGTGCGGCGCCATTAACCCCACAAAACTCAGCGGTCCAATCGTCAGGGTTGCCGTCGCCGTCAGGCACGCCGCCAGCAGCAGCAGCGCGACACGCGCTGGGGTCAGCGCCATCCCCACCGCACGCGCGGTTTCGCCGCCGAGCGGCAGAATGGTCATCCAGCGGCGGCACAGCGGCACCATCGCCAGCAGCACGAGCATCACCATCCCGGACCAGACCACCTGGCTTCCGGTGGCGTTGTAGGTCGAGCCGGAAATCCAGGTCAGTATCTTCGCCATACGCGGATCGCCGCTGGCCTGCAGCATCATCAGCAACATCGTAAACGCGGTGCCGAGCGCCATCCCGGCCAGCAGCATGCGGTGCGGTGAAAACCCACCGCGACCGGCGGCTATCAGGATAATCATCAGCGTGGCTGCCGCGCCGATACTGCCGGCAGGCATCAGCCAGCCAAACGCATTGCCCGGCACGAAGAACAGCATCAGCACCACGCCAAAGGCGGCGCCAGAGCTGATCCCAAGCACTTCCGGGCTCGCCATCGGGTTGCCGGTCAGACGCTGAATGATGCACCCCGCCACCGCCAGCATCACCCCGGCGATCAGCGCAGCGACGATACGCGGCCAGCGCCACTGCAGCAGTTCATTGAGCAAATCACCCGTTGCCCAGTGCCAGCCCGCGGCATCGCGTCCAAATGAGAGCGCCGCGAACGAGGCGATAATCAGCACCGCCAGACCGGCAAGGCTAAACCACAGCACCGACCGACGTTCAGCGTAGACTTTATCGCCCGCGTCCATCGCCGGTGCACTCATGCTGCGCAGCCGCGGGAGCAGCCACAGCAGCAGCGGCGCCCCGATAAGCGCGGTCACAGAGCCGGTGGAGACTTCCCGCCAGACCTGCGCCAGCCAGAGAATAAGCTGATCGGAAAGCCAGAGGATCAGCGCTCCAATCAGCGGCGCCAGCATCAGACGCGTCAGTAAACGACGCGCCCCGAGCATTTTCGCCAGCAGCGGCGCAAACAGGCCGATAAACCCGATGATGCCGACCGCGTTCACCAGCAGGGCGCTCAATACAATTGCCAGCGTCAGCGCCGCCAGGCGAGCCAGCGACAGCGCCAGCCCCAGGTTACGCGCCACGCCATCATCCAGCCCCATGAGCGTAAGAGGACGCAGGAGCAGCAGCGTCAGCACAACACCGCCAGCCAGCTGCGGCCACAGGCGCTGCACCACGCTCCAGTCGGTCTGGGTCAGCGTGCCGGTGCTCCACAGGAACATGCTTTGCAGCTGATCGTGGTGGAACAGCACCAGCAGTTGGTTGATCGCCCCACAGTAGAGGCTCACCACCAGCCCGGCCAGGATAAGCGTTACCGGCGAAAGACGCTTGCCCCAGGCCACGCCAAAGACCAGCGCACCTACCACGCACGCCCCCGCGAGTGCCGCAAACTGCGAGGTTAACGCACCCGGCAGCGCCCACAGCGTGGTAATGGTGATCCCAAGCTGTGCGCCGGTCGCGACGCCGAGCGTGGTTGGCTCTGCCAGCGGGTTACGCAAAACCTGCTGGAACAGCACGCCCACCAGCCCTAAACCGGCGCCGACTAACAGGGAGATCGCCAGACGCGGCAGCAGGCTGTAGTGGAACAGCATCTGCTGAATATTATCGATATCCGGCGAGGCCAGCGCGGCCCCCCACTGCGTGCGGGGTAACGCCGTCGAGAGGTTGAACCCGGTTAATACCAGCGCAACCAGAAAAAGCAGGGATAGCAGCAGCGCCGGGAAGCGGGCGATACGCGTACTCATGCTTTACCTCCCAGCGCGTTATCCAGCACGCGGGCAAAATGCATGGCCGACAGCGTCGCGCCGTAGAACCAGACCGCCGGGGCGCGCTGGAAGCGCTGCTCACGCACAAACGGCATCGCCTGCCAGAGCGGCGTCGCCATCAGGGTCTGCATGGCGCGCTCGTTGCCGTGATCGAAGCACAGCACATCCACGTCGCGAAACGCCGCCAGACGATCGATACCCACGGCGGTACTGCCCCAGAACGTCATCTCCCCTTCCCAGGCATTACGAATGCCGAAGCTGTCGAGCACTTCCTGGAAGAGGCAGTTTTTACCGAAAACCAGCATATGGCGGGCATCCAGCAGCGTCACCATCAGCAGCGGACGATCGCCCCGGTGAGCAAATCGGGGCTTCAGGGAGTCGATCAGGGCATCAAATTCGTCGAGATGTTTTTTGGCCTCGACCTCGCGGTTGAGGAAACGCGCCATCTCGTTAATCGAATTTTTCGCCATGGCCAGCGGTTTTTTACCGTCACTGAAGGCGAATCCACGACCGGGCGCGATGCGCGCCATGGTCTCCTCTGACGGACCGTAGCCCGCTGACCAGAACATGAACGAGGGTTTCATCTGGGTGAGCAGCTCGAGGTTTGGCTCCGTCCGCAGGCCGATGTCGATCACCGAGTCCGGCAGCTTCGGCTCGTTCACCCAGAGGTTATAGTTAGGAATGTCCGCCACGCCGTAGGGCGTGACGCCGAGCGCCATCATCAGCTCGACCGGCAGCCACTCCAGAGCGACAATGCGGTGCGGATCGACGGCGGCAGCACGCGCCGTATTCATTTTTAACAGCAGCGGTGAGAGCGCCATCGCCGTCAGCAGGCGACGGCGGCTAATGCGTGTGTTATCGAGCATCAGTAGACAAAGCTCACCGGTGCAGCCCCGGCCGGGTGAGGCAGAATACCCATCGGAATACCGTAAATATGTTCCAGCGTTTCGCTGCGCATCAGCTCTGCGGATGTACCCTGGGCAATCATCTCGCCCCCGCGCAGCGCGACGAGGTAGTCACAATAACGCGCGGCCATGTTGATATCGTGCAGAACCGCAATGACCGTCAGACCGCGCTGCTGGCTCAAGCGATGCACCAGCGCCAGGACGTCGACCTGATGCGCAATATCCAGCGCAGAGGTCGGTTCATCCAGCAGCAGGCAGCGGCTGTCCTGCGCCACCAGCATCGCAATCCACGCGCGCTGACGTTCGCCTCCGGACAGGCTATCCACCAGACGGTGCGCCAGCGGTTTTAGCCCGACCAGCGCAATCGCCTCTTCCACTTTCTCTCTGTCGGCCACGCCGAAGCGCCCAAGCGCGCCGTGCCAAGGATAACGCCCAATCGCCACCAGCTCTCGCACCGTCATCCCCTCCGCCTGCGGCAGCTGCTGCGGCAGATAGGCTACTTTGCGGGCAAAGGCTTTACTGCTCCAGCTCTCCAGCGGTTGGTCATCCAGCAGAATATCGCCTTCTGAAGGCGGCTGATGGCGCCCCAGCATCTTGAGCAGCGTGGATTTACCGGAACCGTTGTGACCAATCAGGCCAGTGACTTTACCGGCGGGGAACGTCAAAGAGAGCGGATGCAGTAAGGTGCGCCCAGGTACGCGAAAGGAGAGATGGTTGAGCGTGAAGGTGGTATCGGGTTGCGTTTGATTATCCTGCATATCAGCCAACTTAAATAAAAAGGGCACGGCGAACCGTGCCCGGACAGAGATTAGAAGCGGAAGGTCGCGGTAGCAACAACCTGACGTCCTGCGCCCCAGTAGCATGCATATTCGCTGTAGCAGCTGGAGACGTATTCACGATCGAAGATGTTGTTCACGTTGACGCCGACAGACGAGCCAGGCAGTCCAAAGCGTGCCAGGTCGTATTTCACGGTCGCGTCAGCCAGTGCGTAGCCCGCGACGTTGAACGACTGGTAGGCTTTTGGCGACGAGGCAGAGTAGTAGGACACGGTGTTACCGATGTAACGGGTGCCAGCCCCTACCGTCAGACCGCTCAACGCCGTCTCGTGGAAGGTGTAATCTGCCCACAGAGACGCCATGTTACGCGGCACTTCCGCCGGACGACGGCCTTCATACCAGGTATCGTGCGTGTATTCCGCATCAGTAAAGCTATAGGAAGCCGTCACGTTCACGTTGGCAGACACTGCCGCTTTCGCTTCCAGTTCGAAACCGCGAGAGCGAATTTCACCGCCCTGTACGCTAAAGCCGCTGGTCGGGTTCGCAGGATCGGCCGTCAGGTTGTTGTTTTTGGTCAGCTGATACACAGCAGCGGTGACCACAACAGGCAGATCTTTCGGTACATACTTCACGCCCGCTTCATACTGCTTGCCGCGAGCCGGATCGAACGGTTTGCCGCCCTGGGTTGCGCCGGAAATAGGCTCGAAGGATTCGCTATAGCTGAAGTACGGCGTAATACCGTTATCAAACAGGTAGTTGATCCCGCCGCGCCAGGTGAATGCCCGATCGTTGATTTCAGCCGTCGTGTCGGAGGAACGCGTCAGTGTGGACGTTTTGGCAAAATCATAGCGTCCACCCAGGGTCAGTACCCACTTATCCCACTCAGCCTGATCCTGCGCGTACAGGCCCGTTTGCTCCTGACGATTGAGCACGGCATACGGGAAGTTCACGTTGATATTGGCATTGTTGTGCTGCGGATTCGTCATGCTGATAGGGTCAGCGCTGCCGTAATCTGCATCAATATCGTTACGCATGCGCAGGTAATCGACGCCCGTTAACAGAGTATGATCCACTGCACCGGTCGCAAATTTGGACTGCAGCTGGGTATCGACCGTGAACGAGTTGAGGTCCTCATCAGAGCGCACGTACGCGCGGCTGATCTGAGCCGGTGCAATATAGCCGTTACCGTAAACGGAACGGTAAAGCGTATTGATTTTGGTGTAGCGCAGGTTTTGACGCACGGTAAAGGTGTCATCAAACTGATGGGAGAAGCTGTAGCCCACCATTTTCTGGCGACGGGAGATCTTGTTGTCTTCGTCACCTTCGTTGAAATCGGTCGGCAGCTTGTGCGCGTTGCCGTTGGCGTCGTAGTAAGGCACAACGGTACCTTCCCGCGGCAGCCAGCCGTAATAGCCTGCATCCGGATCGCTCTGGAAGTTGCTCAGGAAAGTAAAATCGGTTTTATCGTCAGGACGCCAGCTGAAAGCAGGTGCAATGGCGTAGCGGGTGGACTTAACCATTTCCTGCTGCGCATTTTCGCTGCGCCCCAGACCGGTCAGACGGTATGACCACACGCCGTCATCATCAATCGCATCGCTGAAATCAAACCCGGTCTGCCACAGGTTATCGGTACCCATTTTGAACTGAATTTCTTTCAGTGGCTCGGTGGTTGGCCGCTTGCTGACCATGCTGACCACGCCGCCCGGGTGACTTTTACCGTACAAAACGGACGTAGGGCCGCGCAGCAGCTCGACGCGCTCAAGGAAATACGGATCCATGGACGCTTCAGAATAGTTATCACCCTGCAGCTTCATCCCGTCCAGATACTGGTTGGTATTCACGGTACTGGAGGTGGTGAACCCACGAATAGAAACAACATCATACGTTGTTGACGCACCGCGCGTTGCGAACACGCTCGGCGTATAGGCCAGCGCCTGTTTAACCGTCCCCGGCTGCTTCATGTCCATCTCTTCACGGGTGACGACAGAAATAGACTGCGGGGTTTTCTCAATCGGGGTATCGGTCTTGGTCGCGGTGGCGGTGCGTTTAGCCGCAATCGTGGGTGCCGGTCCCCAGGCACTTTCCTGTGCCGCAGGTGCTGCGGTTACCGTGATAGTTTCTTCTTTTTTCGGGGTTTCGGCCGCATGAGCATACGCGGACACGCCGGCAACCGCTGTGGCGACGACGACCGCGAGTTTACGCAGCGACGTGTTCATTGGCTGAGCAGTATTGGAAAGCGCCATGATGTTTCTCTGATGGAAAAGTGAATGATAACGTAAACGAGAATTATTATTATGAGCGCCAGAATAATATGCGAAACGCGGGTTGCATAGCAAGCAGTAAGCAGCCCTACAAGATTTAAGGGTTTAAGAATTAACCAGATGAAAAGAGTGGGTTAATAAGGATAGCGAAATGATCGCTAAAGCCCGCCAAAACGGGCAGAGAGGGTTAACGGTAAAATACCTCGAACGTGGCGACGGAATCGACTTTGCCCGCTTTAACCTCCCCCGTTTTGACGTAGCGCGCCTTGAGAGGGATTTCAACTGGGATCTTGTCCTGCGTACTGGTTATCGCCGTGTAGTTCTGATCAAACTGCAGCACCGTATTATTCTTATCAAGAATTTGGATGCCGACACCCGCGGCGGCGGAATCTCCGGCAGCGATGCCGAGGATATTGCCGTTCTTCACGCCCGTTGAGCCTGCGCTGGTGAACTGATAATCGATCTTTGTCCCCGCAGAACAGTCGGTGATTTCAATCTTAAAACTGCTGTCGGTAAGTATCTCTGAGTATTGCCCGTCAAAATCCTGAACGTTAACCGTTTTAAGAGGCACATAAATGTTACGGTCGACCAGGTTACAGGTGTTGGTCGTAATGCGAACGCTGGTGGGCGAAAAGCGCATTTCACCGATCACCGCGTTCCCCAGGATATCCATTGAGGTTAATCGTGAGGTATCGAGATATCCTTCCTGAATATCGCCCGTTACCACCAGCTGCGCAGTGGCGCGAAAGGTAGATACTCCATGCGAATAGCCATGTGTTGAGCCAATATAGTGCATTGGCCTGACAAGATCCTCGTCATTATAGTTTGGTAACTGCTCATTCGAGGAAGCGGCCCGAATTCCAATCCCCGGGACATTAGTTTGATAAACGCCAGGCATAACATCTTCACGCGCATCGCTTTCCGTCAAGGAGAGATAGCCTCGCCGTATTTGCGCTTCACCGATGCAGTCTATGGCCACTTCTTTACTTTCAACGCTGTCATCGTAAATGATTGTGCCTTTCGGGGTATCAGGAGCAACAATAATCACCGGCGGAAGTTGAAACGTCACCACAGCATCCACGCCAGAGCTGCCGTTAAAAGTACAGTCTGCTCGAGCTGAATGGAAAAAGGCGGTCGCCAGCAACATCAGCACGGGTAAGAAAAACGTTTTCATGGAACAGTGTAGATTCATGAAATACCTCTTTTAATGACAGTTGACCGTGGCTTTCACGATCCCTGCTGAGCCCTGGGAGGGAAGATCCAGCTCTCCATGACACTGATGAACGTTTTCTTCCCCCCACTGCACGCTAAACGTTGTTTTGCCGGACAGTCCCGTGAGGTAAACCTCACCGTCATCCCCGACGATGGCGGTGGTACTCTCCAGCGCTACCACAGCCCCAAACGGAACGGGCTTACCTGCGTAGAGCAAGGTCACCAGCGCGCGTCGTCCAACGCGAGCATCGAAGGTCGCGTGCAGAGCCGCCCCTTTCGTCGGCACGAGATCGAGCGTTGCCGCATCGATATCAATATCTTCCCGATCCTGGGTATTTACGGTGATGACGTTGTGCCGATAGGCCGTCATAGAGGGCACTATGGCGTTACCAAAACGGTCTGTAGAGATGCCGCGCCCGTTTTGCACTTTAACGTTATCGCCATCCTTAATGTGCACAATGGCAAAAGCGTCGCGTACGGGTTGCCCCAGCGTCACGCCATGCTCGTGGGCAACGATCGACCCCTGCGCGCTGTAGTTCCACTGTCTATTATCACCGCTGTAGCTGTAGCCCATCCCGACCTCACCGGAAGCGCCACGGTAACGCCCGGACAGGCTGCCGCCGTAGCCGGTATTCTGATTGGCATAGCTCTGCTGGAGGTTGTAGCTCAGCTTATTGTCCTCCAGCGCGGTGCCGCCGAGCCCGACCTGATGTGAAACAAACCCACCGCTGGCGGTGTTAGCGCTGTAGGTTGCCCAGGAGTCAGGCAGCCACTTTGAGAACGGAATGTTGACCGTCAACGCCATCTGCCGGTCGGTATTGGCGTCCGGGGTGCGGGTCAGGTTGTAGCTTATCGACCAGGTGATATTGCGCCAGCTGGAGCTCAGCCCCGCGCTGACGCTGCGCTCATGGCCGTCCATATCCCAGTAATCCTGCTGATAGCCGTTGAGATAAGCCGAGCCCCAGTCTGAAATACGCTGGGAAAGGTTTAGCTGCATGCGGCTACGGCGGTTGTTGGTTCTGCGATAGGTATAAATGCCGTCATCGATCTCGCCGTCACGCCGATCGATAGCTTCCTGAAAGGTATAAAACCCCGAGGTAGAGTAGCGGTAGCTGGCAAGCGTGACGGTCGTATCCGTGTCAGGGATATCTTTGGAGTACTGGGCCCGCCACGATAAACCGCTGGCATCGTCAAGCCCGTCATCAAACGCGGTACGCGCGGCGGTGAAGTCGACAGATGCGGAGCCGAAGTGCCTCAGGTCGGCACCAAGCCCCAGCAGCAGCGCATGATACAGTGACGCCCCCAGCGCGCCGGTATAGGCCGTGACGCCGTAAGGCAGACCATAGATAGCCGTACCTTGCGCAAAGATGGGTTCATCTTCACCTTCATTACCGCGATAGCGCCCTGCTGCCAGCGAGTACTTAAAACCACCTTCTCGCTGTAACACCGGCACCGACGCGCTGGCCTGAATGAAGCTATGCTCGCTGCCATCCGCCTCTTCGACGGTCACTTCCAGATCGGCTCCGGAAGTCACCTGGCTCAAGTCGCGGATCTCAAAAGGCCCTGGCGAGACGTTTGTCTGATAGATGGTATAGCCGTTTTGCTTGATGGTGACTTTCGCGTCGCTATTCGCAATACCTCGCACAACGGGCGCAAAGCCTTGCTGGCTGACGGGCAGCATAGCGGTGTCCGTTTCCAGCTTCACGCCGGTCATCTGGACGCTGTCAAAAAGCTCGCCATTGGTATACGTCTGCCCCATCTCAAGCTGGCTTTTCAACGCTTTGATGTCACGCTGTAAAGTGCTGGCGATAGCCTCCCAGCCGGAAGCATCGCTCCAGGTGCTGTTATTACGCAGTCGCCACGCGCCAAGATTCATCCCCGACTCCAGACCCAGCCAGGTTGAAGAGGCTTTGCCCGAGCTATAGTGTTGCTGAGAGCCGCTGAGCTGATAGCTTGTCCAGGCGGCAGGCGCGCCGTCATCCCAGAATTTCGGGTTAATCGCTCCGGCGGCGGCGCGATCGCGATAGATCTGCGGAATGACCAGCTTCAGGGTCTGGTTATCCTGATCGTAATCGTAGCGTGCATTTTCAATGAAATGAGAGATGTCCCGAACGTAAGCCTCGTCGTCAAGACCCTTTAAGTCAGGGATCGTGTCAACTTTCACGCCGTATTCGCGCAGGTCCGCTTTGGTCAGCTCCGGCAGCAGATGCTGTTTGTCGTCAGAAAGCACATAGGTGAGCGTACGTGTATCCAGCACGTCCCGATCCCACATAATCGTCGTGGGGTAGCTCCCCGCAAGTAAGCCATTATCATTGATGAATTTTTTGAGCGTGGAGGTATTTTCGAGAGGGGTATCCAGTTCAAGGATCCGCAGGTTGAATTCGTCATCCGCACTTGCAGGCTGGATCGCGGCGAGCAGCGCCAGCGCGATCCCGGACAGTACCTGTTTGTGAAGTAAAGATGACGACATAACTTACCAACATGATCGATTTAAAGAGCCTGCTTGCGTAGAGGAGTCTGGGCGCCGAAATCATTAATAGCCGTCCAGGTCACCGCGCCATTTGCCGCTTTTGGTAGCGCGAAACTCTGCTTGCTAAACGGTGCAACCATCATTGAAATGGCACCCGGCGTGGTTTTGGTCTCTTTCACCGGTACACTTTTCCCGCCAACGGCCAGTTCGCCAAAAGAGACGTAAAAAGGGGTGGGGTTGTTTGCAATTAGCGTCTCACCCTGACGATGGAACGTGATTTTTTCATAGGCTCCCAGGGCATCGGTTTCCTTCAGTTGAGCAGGACGCCAGAAAAGCTTCAGGCGCGTTTTCATCGCGAACTGCAGCGTGTTTTTCTCTTTCAGATCGGGCGACAGAGCAGAGACGGATTTCACATTCGCCAGAAAAAGTGATTCGCGGTCTGCCGGCAGGCTGTTTTTATCGCCGGTAAAAATAACGTGTAATAGCGTCTGACGATTTTCCTGCAACTTATAGACAGGCGGCGTAATAATAAAGGGAGCCTTTGCATCATTGGGATAACTGACCCAGCTTTGCACCAGATAACGCGTATGAGGATCTTTATTTTTAAGTGCGATTTGTACTTCAGATTTATTCGATGGATAAATAATTCGCGTACCACCGAGAACAACGCTTGCCTGCACTGAAAAGCAAGAGATAATTAAACAACCACATAACAATTTAAATAACGTCTTCATACAGCGTTCCAGGAGGCAGCCGTTCAGGCTGCCAATAATTGCTTAGCGATAGACAACCTCAAATGTGGCTGAGGAGGAGTAATGACCCGCGGTTGGCGCGGCATCACCGACCTGAATCACTTTCGCGGTGTAGTTAAAGACAGAAGCCGCTGCGCCGGTCGGATCGTTAGCCACGTCGGTGCCCGCATCCGGTACTGAACCGTCGAAGACCACATCGCCTTTGGAGCCGTTGTCGTTGCTGACAATGATGCCAACGTTAGTGGCGTTGCCTGCGCCGGAGAGATCGTTCTTCAAACGCTTGTACGCGGCGTCTGTCGTTGTGCCGCTGAACTTGAGGTTCAGTTTGGCGACCAGCGGGTCACATTTTTTTACTTCAATCTTAAAAGCTTTAGACGTCCCGACCTGACCGTCGATGCCAAAATCTGAAGGATAAGTATCTGCGAATGTGACGGTGGATTCATTGGTCCCCGTACCATCAACATTGATCTCGCAGGTATCCGCCACAATTTTTCCGGCGAAATTTACCGTACCTGAATCATTCGCTGCAAAGACCGGCAGCGACAAAGCCGCCATAATGCTTCCGGCCAATAAAGAAGAAATAATTATCTTATTCATAACAACATCCTTATATATGTTTATAATGGAATCCATTCCTGGGAAAAATACTTTTCGCCAGAATGCCATTTAAAATTGGACGTCACTTAGCCCCGAAAAACCATTAATAAGAACATCCCATGAGGAAAGTGAAATTCACGAACTTAATTACATCAGATTAATCTTTACCGTGTCCAGCAGGATGGCGAATAAAATAGTTTAAAGTGATACCAACGCACTGATTAAAAAAAGAAAAATCACGCATTAATAATTCTTAATTAGACATTTACTAAAATTAAAATAAGAATAAATGTTAAGACAAAAAAAAGCCGCTTATCACTAAGCGGCTTTTTTATTCAGGAAACTAATCAGTTTCCGCCAAACATGTCCTTAATCCAGCCGGCTACGCCATCGCTGTCTTTCTTCTCATTCTGCTGCTGCGGCTGTTGCTGCTGCGGCTGCTGTGGCTGAGAAGACTGATCGAACGGGTTGCCCGTCGGCTGTTCAGGCTGGCTCTGCTGGCACAGGGAATCCGGGTTGGTTGTCCAGACCGGCAGGGTACGCATTCCGCCACCGCAGACAAAGTTACCGGAGCTGTCCACGCCCATATCCACGATATCTTCCGGTGCAACGAGGTTCAGCGGCACCGGTGACTGATTGGCCAGATAGCGCTGGTAAATCGACATCGCCCCGCTCGCCCCGTACAGTTTGGTCGGCTGGTTGTTGTCGCGGCCTACCCAGGTGATCACCACTTCGCGGCCATCAATACCGGCAAACCAGGTATCAACGTTGTTGTTGGTGGTCCCGGTTTTACCCGCCAGATGCAGACCCGGATACTTCGCCCCCAGCTGACGCCCGGTACCACGCTGCACCACCTGCTGCATGGTCCACAGCGTCATGTAGGCGGCCTGAGCAGGAACGGCACGCTCTGCCTGCGGGAAGCTCTGATACAGCACGGAGCCATCTTCGGCAATCACCGAACGCAGGGCAGACAGCGGTGCGCGGTTACCCCCGCTGGCAATGGTCTGGAAAGCCTGGGCGACTTCGATCGGCGTCAGGTTAAGCGCGCCGAGGATCATTGCCGGCACCGGGTGCAGCTGATCTTTCGATACGCCCAGTTTTTGCCAGGTGTCGACAATCGCTGGCAGTCCCAGCGACATGCCCAGGTTAACGGTTGGTACGTTCATGGAACGCGTTAACGCATCCACCAGCATCACCTGACCGCTGAACTGTTTATCATCGTTCTGCGGTGACCACACCTGGCCGTTAGGCTGGCGCAGGGAGATAGGCGCATCCGCAATCCAGGTATTCAGACGATACTGGTTTGGCTGACTCAGGGCAGTGAGATAGGTCGCCGGTTTTGCCAGAGAACCGATCGAGCGACGCGCCTGCATGGCACGGTTGTAGCCTGCAAACTGCGGCTCGGCACCGCCCACCATCGCACGCACTTCGCCGGAGTTGCGATCAACCACTACCATCGCGGTTTCAAGATCGGAGAGCTTACGCTGTTTCTTCAGCGCCGGAATGCCTTCCACCGCCGCTTTTTCTGCCGCATCCTGCGCCACGGAGTCAAAGGTGGTGAAGATCTTCACGCCGGAGAGATCTTTGACCTTATCGCCAAGCTTGCTTTGCAGCTCCTGACGCACCAGCTGCATAAACGCAGGCTGAGGCGAAATCACACCGCCGCGCGGCTGAACGCCAAGCGGACGTGCGCTCAGCATGTCGTACAGCTCCTGATCAATCACCTGCTGTTGTTGCAGCAGACGCAGCACCAGGTTACGACGCTCCAGCGCCAGTTTCGGGTTACGCCACGGGTTATAGATGGACGCCCCTTTCACCATGCCCACCAGCAGCGCCTGCTGATCCAGGCTCAGCTCCTCCACCGGACGACCAAAGTAGTACAGGCTCGCCAGCGGGAAGCCGCGGATTTCGTTATCGCCGCTCTGACCGAGGTACACCTCGTTCATGTACAGCTCAAGGATGCGATCCTTGCTGTAGCGCGCATCCATCAGCACGGCCATGTAGGCTTCGTTCGCTTTACGCCAGTAAGAGCGTTCGCTGGAGAGGAACAGGTTCTTCACCAGCTGCTGGGTCAGCGTACTCGCGCCCTGTACGGTACGGCCGGCAGTCAGGTTAGCCAACACCGCACGACCAATCGAGTAGAGGCTGATGCCATCATGCTCGTAGAAGTGGCGGTCTTCAGTCGCCAGCAGGGTATCGACCAGCAGATCCGGGAAGCCGTTACGCGCCACGAACAGGCGCTGCTCGCCGTTTGCTGACGAAAGCATGGTGATCAGACGCGGATCGAGACGGAAGAAACCGAACTGACGGTTGTTATCCATGTTCTCGATGGTATCCAGACGATCGCTGTCAAAGGTCAGACGCGCGCGCACCTGCCCCTCTTTGCTGTCCGGGAAATCAAACGGACGACGGATCATCTCAATGCTGTTGGACTGCACGGTAAATTCGCCAGGCCGCGTCATTTTTGACACCTGACGATACTGGGTGGCTTCGAGCAGTTTAACCATCTCGTTCTTCGTGATGGACATATCTGGCTCAAGGTTCACCATACGGCCATATACTGCCGCAGGTAACTGCCAGACTTTACCGTCGATACGGCTGCGGATCTTCTGATCCAGATACACGCCGTAAATCGCCATCAGCACGACAAAAACAATGAACAGCTTCAGCAGCAGCCAGAACCAGCCGCGCTTGCCCCGAGGCTTACGCCCTTTGCCTTTTCCATTACGCGGCATCGGTTCTTCATCCTCATAATCGTCTTCATAGTCATCGTCATAGTCCTCATCTCTGAGGCGACGACGGCTTACCTTTTCTTTCGCCGGACGCGTTGGTTTTCCCTTACGTCCTATTGGCTCGCGGTCATTCCCCGCCATGCTTTTTCTCCGCAACTTTCAGGCGCAAAGGCCAGATTTTCTTTTCTTTCACAGGCCTGTGAAAGAAGAAATCTCTCAAAATTAGTTCTCCCTCTCCCTGTGGGAGAGAGCCGGGGTGAGGGCATCAGGCCGCACAACCCTTTCAGGAATATTTCTTCGTCCGCCTCGTCGGCGCCGTATTCGCCGGATCGTCCGGCCAGACATGTTTGGGGTATCGCCCCTTCATCTCTTTTTGCACTTCACGGTAGCTTCCCGCCCAGAACGCCCCCAAATCTCGGGTGATTTGTAATGGACGATGCGCAGGCGACAGCAGCTCAAGCACTAACGGCACACGCCCTTCCGCAATAGACGGCGTGGTGGCCTCACCAAACATCTCCTGCATCCGAACCGCCAGCGCCGGCGGATTATCCTCATGATAACGGATGGCAATCCGGCTTCCGGTCGGCACAGTGTAATGCCCTGGCAGTTCACTATCCAGACGTTGACGCAATGACCAGTCCAGTAAATTCTGTAACGCAGTCTTAACATCAAGCGCTTTAAGGGCGCGCAGAGAGTGCACGCCGCTCATCTGCGGCAGTAGCCAGCGTTCAAGCGTAGCCAGCAGCGTCTCGTCATCCACCGCTGGCCAGCCATGTTCCGGTAGCCACTTTGCGGCGCAGAGCAGGCGAATGCGGTACTGTTCAGCCTCCGGCGTCCAGTTCAGCACGCTCAGCCCTTTTTCCCGAATGCCGTTCAGCATAGCCTGATGAAGCTCGTCTTCCGACGGCTTCGCCAGCGGCTTCGTCCCGAGGGTCAGTTTACCAATCTGGCTACGCCGAAACGCCTTCAGCGTGCCCTGGGCATCATCCCACTCGACGATGTCCGATTGCTGAAGCAGATGCGGACAGGTACGGGTCAGGGCGTCAATATCTATGGCAATCGCCTGCAGGATACGCGCATCCGGGGAGTGACTCCCCTGCAGCAGGAGCGGCGCAATCAGCCACTCGTGACGTGTCAGGGCATCATCGCTGTCCAGCATCGCTCCCATGCCGTTTGCCAGCTGGTAGCGACCGTCCAGCCCGCGCCGACGCGCAATCCTGTCCGGGAAAGCCTGCGCCAGCAGCCGGGGAATACTCTCACTGTCTGGTACGCCGCCGCGGCTGTTAAGCCGTTTACCGAGCTGCTGCGCCCGCTGCTGCCAGTTCCCCTGACTGCGCGAAAACGCCTGCCCCAGATCGCTGCTGCCTCCGCGCGGCGGCTCCTCAAGAATAGCCGCCAGTTTAGCCGCCGTGGCAATTTCATCGTCCCTCAGCGCGGCCACCAGCATTGCGGCCAGACGCGGATCGTTGCCCAGTGCCGCCATTTTCTGGCCGCGCGCCGTCAGACGTTCGCCTTCCAGCGCGCCAAGCTGGGTCAGCAAGTTGCGCGCAGCGGCGAGATTCACGACAGGCGGAGAATCAAGCCAGGTAAGCTGTCCAGGATCCGGGCAGCCCCACTGAAGGAGATCCATCACCAGGCCCGACAAATCACTTTGTAAAATTTCCGGCGTGCTTTGCTGTGCAGCGCGTTCAGCCTGTTCCGCGCTGGTCAAATGCAGGCAGATACCCGGCTCAAGACGCCCCGCGCGGCCCGCGCGCTGCACCATCGACGCCTGGCTAATGCGCTGCGTCAGAAGTTTAGTCAGCCCGGTGCGCGGGTCAAAGCTTGCCACCCTCTCCTGGGCGCTATCCACCACCAGGCGAATCCCTTCAATGGTCAAACTGGTTTCAGCAATGTTGGTTGCCAGCACCACCTTGCGCTGCCCCACCGGGGCCGGAAGGACGGCTTTACGCTGATCCTGGAGCGACAGCGCGCCGTAGAGCGGGCAAAGCAGCACATCACCGCCTACGCGTGTAGAAAGCTGCTCCTGCACGCGCTGGATCTCACCGACACCCGGCAAAAACAGCAGCAGGGAACCGGGCTCCTGGCGCAGCAGCTCAGCGGTAGCAATGGCGACCGCCTCGTCAAAACGCTGGTGGGAGGGAAGCGGTTGATAGCGGCGTTCTACCGGAAACGCCCGCCCTTCAGAGCTGATGACCGGTGCATCGGGTAGCGCCTGCCGTAGCCGCTCGTTATCCAGCGTGGCCGACATAATCAGCAGCCGGAGATCGTCACGCAGTCCCTGCTGAACGTCCAGCAACAGCGCGAGGGCCAAATCCGCCTGCAGGCTGCGCTCGTGGAATTCATCCAGGATCACCAGCCCGACGCCGGTCAGCTCCGGATCGTTTTGCAGCATGCGGGTGAGAATACCCTCGGTGACCACCTCAAGGCGCGTGCTCGGCCCCACGCAGGTCTCGGCGCGCATCCGGTAACCTACCGTTTCGCCCGGTTTTTCATTCAGCAGTTCCGCCAGACGCTGCGCCACGTTGCGCGCGGCCAGCCTGCGCGGCTCCAGCAGGATAATTTTCCCGCTGATGTTCCCGTCTTTCAGAATCTGCAGCGGCAGCCAGGTGGACTTCCCCGCCCCCGTCGGGGCATTCAGCAAAACCTGCGGGGCATGATGTAAGGCAGCGAGAAGGTCAGGAAGAACGACGGCGACCGGCAATGAGGACACTAACAGCTCCAGAGGGTTAACATTAGTCGGCGTACATTGTAGCATCGGCGCATATCATTACCGAGTCCTCCGTATGCCTGAGTCGAAACGGCTGTTTTTTGCCATTGAATTGCCCACCGCGATACAGCGTCAAATTGTTCGCTGGCGCGCCGATCGCTTCCCGCCGGAAGCCGGTCGCCCTGTCGCGGCGGCCAATCTGCACCTGACGCTGGCCTTTTTGGGCGACGTCAGTGCCGAAAAGCAGCGGGCGTTAGCCGCAATGGCCGGGCGTATTGCCCAGCCGGAATTTACGCTGCACCTCGACGACGCGGGTCAGTGGCTGCGTTCGCGCGTGGTCTGGCTGGGCACGCGCCAGCCACCGCGCGGATTATTGCAGCTGGCGAACATGCTGCGCGCGCAGGCGGCGCGCAGCGGCTGTTATCAGAGCCCACAGCCGTTTCATCCACATATCACGCTGCTGCGCAATGCCGGTCAGGCCGTTGCTATCCCGCCGCCGGGTTTTCACTGGGCCTTTCCGGTCAACGGATTCGCGCTTTACGAATCCGTCTTTGCTCAGGGACGCACCCGCTATACGCCGCTACAGCGCTGGACGCTGGGCAACACCGAAAGGAATTCTGATGAAGTTTAGTCCCCCCCTGCAGCACGCTACGCTTATCCAACGCTACAAACGCTTCCTCGCCGACGTGATCACCCCCGAAGGGGTACAGCTCACCCTGCACTGCCCCAATACCGGAGCCATGACGGGCTGTGCGACGCCGGGTGACAGGGTCTGGTATTCCACATCAGAAAATACTAAACGCAAATATGCCCATACCTGGGAAATGACCGAAACCCAAAATGGGGCATTTATTTGCGTTAACACCCTGCGCGCAAATCAACTGGTTAAGGAAGCGCTGACCCATGGCACCATTCCTGAACTGGTCGGTTATGGCACGCATAAAAGTGAAGTGAAATATGGCGATGAAAGCAGCAGAATTGACTTCATGTTACAGGCGGAAGACAGGCCGGAGTGCTATATTGAAGTGAAATCAGTGACGTTAGCGGAGCAGGAAAATGGCTACTTCCCGGATGCGGTAACGCTACGTGGCCAGAAGCATCTGCGAGAGCTAATGAGTGTTGCGGCGGCGGGCAAACGCGCCGTATTGCTGTTTGCGGTGTTGCATTCAGCCATTGAGCGTTTCTCCCCTGCCCGCCATATTGATCCTAAATACGCGCAATTGTTGAATGAGGCACAAAAGCAGGGGGTAGAGGTTTTCGCTTATAAAGCGGAACTTTCTGCCGATAATATGACTCTGAGATCCTCTCTTCCCATTGTCTTATAAGGGATTAGACGATTGACGATTAAGTGTTCTGGCCGCGTGCGCAAATACGCTTTTCCTCACAGGCTTGTCAAGTGTTACGTTTAGATAATTGCCATCCGGAAAAGCATCTGCTATTTATAGCGACCTGATTTTTCCCCCAACACGGGGATCGATAGTGCGTGTTAAGGAGAAGCAACATGCAAGAAGGGCAAAACCGTAAAACATCGTCCCTGAGTATTCTCGCCATCGCTGGGGTGGAGCCGTATCAAGAGAAGCCGGGCGAAGAGTATATGAACGAAGCCCAGCTGTCGCACTTCAAGCGTATTCTTGAAGCATGGCGTAATCAACTCAGGGATGAAGTCGATCGCACCGTTACTCATATGCAGGATGAAGCTGCTAACTTCCCGGATCCGGTAGACCGTGCCGCTCAGGAAGAAGAGTTCAGCCTCGAACTGCGTAACCGTGACCGCGAACGCAAACTGATCAAAAAGATCGAGAAAACGCTGAAAAAAGTCGAAGACGAAGATTTTGGCTACTGCGAATCCTGCGGTGTTGAAATCGGTATTCGTCGCCTGGAAGCGCGTCCAACCGCCGATCTGTGCATCGACTGTAAAACGCTGGCCGAAATCCGCGAAAAACAGATGGCCGGTTAATACCAGCGCTGTTTACACACTCTAAAGGCGGGAGTCTCTCCCGCCTTGTTACTGTTGATATGTCTGAATCACACTATATTGGGCGCTTCGCGCCATCTCCTTCCGGTGAATTACACTTCGGCTCATTAATTGCCGCGCTCGGCAGCTACCTGCAGGCTCACGCCCGCCAGGGAAAATGGCTCGTCCGCATTGAAGATATTGACCCTCCGCGTGAAGTTCCCGGTGCTGCAGAGACGATTCTGCGTCAGCTGGAACATTACGGTCTTCACTGGGATGATGAGGTTCTGTGGCAGTCAAAACGTCACGAGGCGTATCGGGAACGTCTGGCCTGGCTTCGCGCACAGGGGCTTTCCTATAACTGCACCTGCACCCGCGCGCGTATCCAGAGCGCAGGCGGCGTCTATGACGGCCACTGCCGCACGCTTAATCTTCCTCCGGAAAATGCCGCCGTGCGTATCAGTCAGCGCTCCCCGGTGACGCGCTTTACCGATTTACTCTCCGGTGAGATTCATGCCGATGAACGTCTGGCGCGTGAGGATTTTATTATTCACCGTCGCGATGGCCTGTTCGCCTATAACCTGGCCGTGGTGGTGGACGATCATTTCCAGGGCGTGACGGAAATTGTGCGCGGGGCGGATCTGGTCGAGCCGACCGTGCGACAAATCTCGCTGTATCACCAGTTTGGCTGGACGGCGCCGGACTACATTCATCTGCCGCTGGCGGTCAATGCGCAAGGCTTTAAATTGTCAAAGCAGAACCACGCCCCGGCCCTGCCAGACGGCGATCCGCGTCCTGTTTTGATCGACGCGCTGCGATTTCTCAACCAGAATGTAACCAACGAATGGCAGGATCTGCGTATTGACGAACTGCTGAAAATGGCCGTTGCCAACTGGACGCTCGCGGCAGTGCCAAAAATCCAGCATTCTCAAATGCGTTGCGCTGAGCTATGATTAGCCGCTTTTTTCATAACAAAACACACTACGAGGTGTACTATTTTTACCCGAGTCGCTAATTTTTGCCGTAAAGTGCTAAGCCGCGAAGAGAGCATGGCGAACGATGCTATTGCACAGCCACACATGTCGGTTATTCCGCGTGAGCAGCACACTATTTCCCGCAAAGATATCAGTGAAAATGCCCTCAAGGTGCTCTATCGTCTGAATAAAGCGGGCTACGAGGCCTATCTCGTGGGCGGTGGAGTGCGTGATTTACTGCTGGGCAAAAAACCAAAAGATTTCGACGTGACGACCAGCGCCACGCCTGAGCAGGTGCGCAAATTATTCCGTAACTGTCGTCTCGTTGGCCGCCGTTTCCGTCTTGCCCACGTGATGTTTGGGCCGGAAATTATCGAAGTGGCGACCTTCCGCGGGCACCATGAAGCGGGCGCGTCCGATCGCACGACGTCACAGCGCGGCCAGAACGGTATGCTGCTGCGCGACAATATCTTCGGATCAATCGAAGAAGATGCCCAGCGTCGCGACTTCACCATCAATAGCCTTTATTACAGCGTGGCGGATTTCACCGTGCGCGATTACGTCGGCGGCATGCAGGACCTGAAAGAAGGTCTGATCCGTCTGATCGGCACGCCGGAAACGCGCTACCGTGAAGATCCCGTGCGTATGCTGCGCGCCGTGCGTTTCGCCGCCAAGCTGGATATGCGCATCAGCCCGGAAACGGCAGAGCCGATCCCGCGTCTGGCAACGCTGATTAACGACGTGCCGCCTGCTCGCCTGTTTGAAGAGGCGCTGAAGCTGCTGCAGGCCGGCCACGGCTTTGAAACCTATAATCTGCTGCGCGAATACAACCTGTTCCAGCCGCTGTTCCCGACCATTACCCGCTACTTCACCGAAAACGGTGACAGCCCAATGGAGCGGATGATTGCGCAGGTGCTGAAAAATACCGATACCCGCATTCGCAACGACATGCGCGTCAATCCGGCGTTCCTGTTTGCCGCGATGTTCTGGTATCCGCTGCTGGAAACGGCACAGCGTATTACCCAGGAGAGCGGGCTCGCCTATTACGATGCGTTCGCGCTGGCTGCCAACGACGTGCTGGACGAAGGCTGCCGCACGCTCGCCATTCCGAAACGTATTACCACCCTGGTGCGCGACATCTGGCAGCTTCAGCTGCGCATGTCCCGTCGTCAGGGCAAACGCGCCTGGAAGCTGATGGAGCATCCTAAATTCCGCGCCGCTTTCGATCTGCTGTCGCTGCGTGCAGAAATTGAACGCAATCAGGAGCTGCAGCGTCTGGCGCAGTGGTGGGCTGAATTCCAGGTCTCCGCCCCGCCGGAGCAGAAAGATATGCTTACCGGGCTGGATGAAGAGCCGGAACCACGTCGCCGTCATCGTCGTCCGCGCAAACGCGCGCCGCGTCGTGAAGGGACAGCATGACCCTCGCGTATATCGCCATCGGCAGCAATTTAGCCTCTCCGCTGGAGCAGGTGAATGCTGCCGTACAGGCGCTGGGCGAGATTCCGCAAAGCAAGATCGTGGCGGTCTCCTCGTTCTACCGCACGCCGCCGCTGGGGCCGCAGGATCAGCCCGATTATCTCAACGCTGCCGTGGTGCTTGAGACTGAACTGGGTCCAGAAGCGCTGCTGGACAATACCCAGCGCATCGAACTGCAGCAGGGCCGCGTACGCAAAGCCGAACGTTGGGGACCGCGCACGCTGGACCTCGACATTATGCTGTTTGGTCACGAGACGATTAACACTGAACGTCTCACCGTTCCGCATTACGATATGAAAAATCGCGGGTTTATGCTCTGGCCGCTGTTTGAAGTCGCCCCCAATCTCATCTTCCCGGATGGCACCTCACTTAAGTCCATTCTGGACAACCTCAACGCGGAAAAACCCGCTCGCTGGTGATCGGGTTCCCCTGTCAGTTAGCCTCAAAATAATTGTGGCTAATCGTTTACCTAAAATCATTGTTCCCTCGAATGTTACTGTTAGAATGCGCAAAGATTCGCTTTTGGGCTATCAGGAAACAGTATGAAACCAACCACCATCTCCTTACTGCAGAAATGCAAACAGGAAAAAAAACGCTTCGCCACCATCACCGCGTATGACTACAGCTTCGCCAAACTGTTTGCCGAAGAGGGGATCAACGTCATGCTGGTCGGAGATTCGTTAGGGATGACGGTACAAGGACATGATTCCACCCTGCCGGTGACGGTTGAGGATATCGCTTACCATACCCGCGCCGTGCGCCGTGGCGCCCCAGCCTGCCTGCTGCTTTCCGATCTGCCGTTTATGGCCTATGCCACGCCGGAACAGGCATTCGAAAACGCGGCGGCAGTGATGCGTGCCGGTGCCAATATGGTCAAAATTGAAGGCGGCGCCTGGCTGGTTGATACAGTGAAGATGCTCACCGAGCGCGCCGTGCCGGTCTGTGGTCATTTAGGCCTGACGCCGCAATCCGTGAATATCTTCGGCGGCTATAAGGTGCAGGGCCGAGGCGATGCAGCTCAGACGCTGCTGGATGATGCCCTGGCGCTGGAAGCCGCAGGTGCCCAGCTGCTGGTGCTGGAGTGCGTGCCGGTTGAGCTGGCGAAACGCATCACCGACGCGCTGTCCATTCCGGTGATTGGTATTGGTGCAGGCAACGTCACCGACGGTCAGATTCTGGTGATGCACGACGCCTTCGGTATCACCGGCGGACACATCCCGAAATTTGCTAAAAATTTCCTCGCCGAAGCGGGCGACATGCGCGCTGCGGTCAGGCAGTATATTGCCGACGTTGAATCCGGTGTTTACCCGGGTGAAGAACACAGTTTCCATTAAGGAGTCTCGTTGTGCTAATCATTGAAACCCTGCCGCTGCTGCGCCAGCATATCCGCCGCGCGCGTCAGGAAGGTAAACGTATCGCACTGGTCCCGACCATGGGCAATCTGCATGACGGCCACATGAAGCTCGTCGACGAAGCCCGCGCGCGGGCAGATATCGTGGTGGTCAGTATCTTCGTGAACCCCATGCAGTTTGACCGCGCCGACGATCTGGCGCGCTACCCGCGTACCCTGCAGGAAGATTGCGAGAAGCTCAAAAAACGCCACGCGGATATCGTCTTCTCACCTGCACCGGCGGATGTTTATCCGCAGGGTACCGAAGAGGCAACCTACGTTGACGTCCCGGGCATTTCCACCATGCTCGAAGGCGCCAGCCGCCCGGGTCATTTCCGCGGCGTGTCCACCATCGTCAGCAAGTTGTTCAACCTGGTGCAGCCGGACGTTGCCTGTTTTGGTGAGAAAGATTTCCAGCAGCTGGCGCTGATCCGCAAGATGGTCGCGGATATGGGTTACGATATCGAGATTGTCGGCGTACCGATTGTACGTGCCAAAGACGGACTGGCGCTCAGCTCGCGTAATGGCTACCTGACCGCCGAACAGCGTAAAATCGCGCCGGGCTTAAGCAAGGTCATGAACACCATGGCGGAGCAGGTTCTGGCAAAAGAGTTGACCGTCGAAGAGATCGTCGCCCTCGCCGAACAGGCGCTGAACGATAAAGGTCTTCGCGCTGACGACGTACAAATTCGTGATGCTGATACGCTGCTGGAATTTACGGAAACCAGCAAACGTGCGGTGATCCTGGTAGCGGCATGGCTTGGCCAGGCTCGTCTGATTGATAATAAAGTGGTTGAGCTGGCGTAGTTCTCGCCCTTGATAATTAAAGGTAAACGTAATGATTCGCAAAATGCTGCAAGGTAAGCTTCACCGTGTGAAAGTCACCCAGGCCGACCTGCACTATGAAGGCTCCTGCGCCATCGATCAGGATTTTCTCGACGCAGCGGGCATCCTCGAAAACGAAGCGATTGATATCTGGAACGTGAACAACGGCAAGCGTTTCTCAACCTACGCCATTGCCGCCGAGCGCGGGTCTAAAATCATCTCCGTCAACGGGGCGGCGGCGCACTGCGCTGACGTGGGCGATATCGTGATCATCGCCAGCTTCGTGATGATGTCTGACGAAGAAGCGCGTCGCTGGCAGCCGAAAGTGGCCTACTTTGAAGGCGACAACGAGATGAAACGCCTCGCGAAAGCGATTCCGGTGCAGGTGGCCTGATGATTCACGGGGTAGCCTTTTGTGGGCTACCCCGTGTTTTATTATAACGACCATTGATTTCACAAGATAAGCCTGTTAAACATAAACGTATTATCTTTTACACGTTAATTTAATATTATTAAATTATCGCTTAAGTCTTTCTTACAGCGCTAATGTCGCATGCCCTCATGCAAATCATTAAAATAAAGATTAAGTCAATTAACTCCGCCTAAAAACATCATTCATTATTATTAATTACTCACAATCAAAAAAACAATATTAAATTATCCAAGCTTTATGGAAGATGACCATAAACATAACGAATAATTTTATTTAATAAATGGATATTTTAAATATGTTCAAGAAAACAATTCTGGCTACAGCAGTTGCTGTAATGGCAATGGGTTCTGTTTCTGCAATGGCTGAAGACGTTGGTCTGATCACCTTCGACGGTGCGGTCACTGATACCACCTGTGTGATCACCTCCAACAACGGCGTTGACGCGAACAACGTTACTATCACCATGCCAGTGGTGAAAAAAGCAGACGTTGAAGGTACCACCATTGATGCAGGTGTTGGCGCTAAAGAGTTCGAACTGCACCTGAGCCAGTGCCCGGATACGCTGACCAAAGCCTCCGCAACCTTTACCTCTCAGCAGTTCGCTGAACTGTCTAACGGTACTCTGAAAGCAGATGTCACCGTTGCAGGCCACGCGAGCAACGTTTCTCTGGCGCTGTTCAACAACTCCACCACCAACTCTGACCGTATCAAAGTAGGCCAGCCTGGCAACAACACCCAGGAAGCGACGCTGACTGCCGGTGAAGGCGTTCTGGCATACCGTGTTGCCTATGTTCCTTCTGCGAACTGGGTTGCAGGTACTAACCCAGTCACTGCTGGTAAAGTCAGCAGCAACGCAACCTTTACCATGAGCTACGAGTAATCGCGTAGTTAATAGCATGCGCTCACGGATGAGTGGGCGCCTTTTTTTAATGGATGAATAAAATGCGCCTTTCTAAACTCGGTATATCCGCACTTCTTTTCAGTGCGGCTTTTTCTGTTTCCCACTCTGCGCTAGCGGATATCGTCATCTCCGGCACGCGCGTCATCTATCCGCAGTCTGCCAAAGACGTCACGGTAAATATGGAGAACCGTGGCAATAAGCCATTGCTGGTGCAAACATGGCTGGATGATGGTCGCGACTCAACAAACCCGCAGGAGCTGAAGCTGCCGTTCATCGTGACGCCACCTGTCTCCCGCGTCGACCCGTCAAAAGGGCAGACAGTCCGCATAACCTGGCTTGGTCAGGCCATGACGCAGGACAAAGAGACCATGTACTGGTTTAACGTGCTCGAAGTGCCGCCGAAAGCCAAAGGTACGGAAAGCGATAACGTACTCCAGTTGGCCTTCCGCACACGTATCAAAATGTTCTTCCGCCCTGATGGTCTGAAAGGCGATCCCGCAGTTGCCGCAAGCCAGCTGAAATGGTCCCAGAAGGACAGCACGCTGGTTGCCCATAATGACACCCCATTCTTTGTGTCGGTCGCCAAAATCAGCGCCACGGTTAACGGCAAAAAAGTTGAAGTTGAACCGCACTACGTTGAACCGTTCGCCAGCCAGACATACCCCCTGAAACAGAGCGGTTCAGCGCGCGTCAGTAAAGTCACCTATACCGCAATCAATGATTTCGGTGGTTCAGATGTTCACGACGCTACGGTTAATTAAGCCACAAAATAATTAAAGCTTAATAAATTTTGATTATTAGCAGCTAATGGATTAGTGATAGCAATGTTATTTCGCCGCTCAATGCTTTGTCTTGCAATATGTGCAGCCATTCAAACTTCTTCTGCGTTTGCAGAGGAAAAAAACGCTGCGCCAGCCTCTGGAAGCCAGGAGGTCGAATTCAACGATCAATTCCTGTTTAATACAGGAAGCAATATCGACGTTAGCCGCTTTTCCAGAGGCAACCCCGTTGTAGCGGGTACCTTTAAAACGCAAATTATTCTGAATGGTCAGAGAAAGTTGCTCACGGAGTTCACGTTTAAAGATAACGGTACACCGCGGGCTACGCCCTGCTTTACACCCAAGGTATTAATGCAGATTGGCATTAAAGCCGACGCCATTAAAACGCCATCCGATGAAAACGCCGATGACGAAAAAGCGGAAACCTGCATTGATATCAACCGCGCGCTCCAGGGCTCATCATGGGAATTTGACATGGGGAAACAGGAGCTGGCGCTTGTTGTCCCGCAGATCTTTATTGAACGTCGCCCTAACGGCTATGTCGACCCTTCCCTGTGGGAAGAGGGGATCAACGCGGGGATCGTCTCCTACGATCTCAACGCCTGGCACACCGATGGCAATGACGGTTCAAGCGACACAGCCTATGCGGGTCTGAAGTATGGCCTGAACCTGGGGCCATGGCGTCTGCGTTCGCGCGGCACGCTTAACTGGAATCAGGACGATGGTACAGACTACTCCAGCCAGGATATCTATTTACAGCGCGATATTACCCCGTTACGCGCCCAGTTGCTGATGGGCGACTCGTATACGCGCGGCGATACGTTTAACTCGTTCAGCCTGCGCGGCCTGCGCATGTACAACGATGACCGCATGTTGCCTGGCGGTATTTCCACTTATGCACCAACCATTCGTGGCGTCGCCAAAAGCAACGCCAAAGTGACGATTACCCAAAGCGGTAACAAAATTTATGAGAGCACCGTTCCGCCGGGTGCTTTCGAAATCAACGATCTGAGCACGACCGGTTACGGTAGCGATCTGGTGGTCACAATTGAAGAGTCAGACGGCAGCACCCGAACGTTTTCCGTTCCCTACTCCTCGGTAAGCCAACTGCTGCGTCCCGGCTACAGCCGCTGGGATATCGGCGCGGGTGAACTGCATGACAACGGCCTGCGCGATAAGCCACGTGTCGGCTACGCCACAGGCTATTATGGTCTGAGCAACGCTTTCACCGGCTATGCAGGCTTCCAGTATATGGACACTGGCTACGTGTCTGGCCTGCTGGGTATTGCCATGAATACCGGCATCGGCGCATTCGCGCTGGATGTCACCCATTCCAACGCCGATGTGGATGGTCTGGGCACGCTGACCGGGCAGAGTTACCGTCTCTCATGGAATAAGCTCATTGAGGATACCAGTACCTCCTTTAACGTTGCAGCCTACCGCTTCTCCACGGAGGACTACCTGACGCTGAACGACGCCGCTTCGCTGGCGGAAGATGTGAAATACCGCGACAGAGAGCGTAACCCGAACCATACCGGCGAAGATGTCTATAACAGCTTCCAGCGTATGAAAAACCAGATCCAGGTTAACATCAGTCAGCCACTCACCTCCGGAAAAGAGGACTACGGCTCACTGTATGTCACCGGCAGCTGGCAGGACTACTGGACAGAATCAGACTCAACTTCTCAATATTCCGTGGGTTATAACAACTCGTTCTGGCTGGGAAGCTACAGCATTTCGCTGCAGCGTAGCTATGATGAATACGGCGAGAAAGATGACAGCATCTATCTGAACCTGAACATCCCGCTGGAAAACCTGCTCGGGCGCAACAACCGCCCTGCCGGCTTCAATAGCGTCAACATGAGCGTGAACTCGGACTTCAAAAATAACACCGCGTACAACACCAGTGCGAACGGCAACACAGATGATTACCGCTTCAGCTACAGCGTCAATGCGGGCGTCACGCATTCAGAGACGGGCGATCTCAGTCAGATTGGCGGCTACGGCAGCTATAACAGCGCCTACGGCCCGCTCAGCCTGTCGGCCTCCGCCACTGACGACAACAGCCAGCAATACTCCCTGAGCTACAGCGGCGGGATGCTCATGCATTCCGGCGGCATTACGCTGGCACCGGGCAGTATCGGAGATACCGACACGCTGGCGCTGGTCAGCGCGCCGGGAGCAAAAGGCGCGCGCCTGTCCGTGGGTGACGGGGTGATCGGCAGCTCCGGCTACGCCATCATGCCTTACCTGTCTGCCTACCGTGAAAACACCGTTGGAATAGATATTTCGAAACTGGAATCCGACGTAGAGGTTAAAAACACCAGCACCGTCACCGTTCCGCGCAGCGGTTCGATTGTGCGCGTCGATTTCGAAACCGATCAGGGCCGCTCGCTGCTGCTCGATCTCCATCGCTCCGATAACGGTTTTATCCCGCTGGGTGCCGATGTCGTGAACGAAAAAGGGCTGTCCGTCGGCTCGGTGGGCCAAGCTGGACAAGCCTACGTTCGTGGCATTGAAGAGACCGGTACGCTGCGCGTGGTATGGGGCAATGAAGCCAATTCATCCTGTACCGTAACGTATCGCATCCTGCCATCCGCTCAGAAGGTCGGCCTGACGACCCTGCTGAACAATCAGATTTGCCATATGTAATACCTTTTTATAACAGGGAGTTATTTTAATGAAATATGCTAAGTCACTTTTGCGCCCCGGTGCGCTGCTGGCGCTGGCGCTGAGCTCACAGGCAATGGCGGCAGGTACAAACCTTGACATTACCTTTACCGCGGTGTTGCGTGAAACCACCTGCGATATGCAAATTGAAGGCGGTACCGGCGACAATCTGAACAATACCATTACGATTGGCGCGGCTGGTACAACGTCGCTGGCGGACATCGCCGCCGCCAATGACAAGGCAGCAACGAATTTTAAACTGAAAATTACCGAGTGTCCGGCCAGCCTCAGTGCGCTGAAAACCACTGTTACCGGTGATCCGTCAGGTAATACGCCTACGCAGATTAAAAACTCCGTGGCAAAGTCAAGCGGTGGTGCTGACTATACGGGCATCTCTATCGCACGCGCTTCTGCGCCGGACGCTCTGTTCGTTATCAACTCACAAACCGATAGCGAGCGTCTGGTCTGGACACCTGGTGAAATTAACGCCCACGAGGTTGCGCTGGTCGCCCAACTGCGGGAAACACGGGCAGGCTTAGGCACTACCGGAGCGTTCAGTGCGACTGCCACTTTTAACTTCACCTACGAATAAGCGAAAGGAAACGCAAACATGAAAACTAACTGGAATTCCGCATTCATTGCCCTGGCGGTGTCCGCTGGCCTCTGGTCTGCGGGGGCTAACGCCATTACCGGCACGCCAAGCGTATCGGCAACCTTCGTCACTACCGTCGGCGCAGGCACCTGCACCGCGCAGATCCAAAACGCGGGCGGCCAGCCAATCAGCACCCTGGCATTTGGCGACGTGTTTAAATCCGACCTCGTTGCCCAGACGCGTAGCGAACCGTTCAAAATCGTCTTTAGCGGTTGTGCCGGCGTGAAATCCGCCACCGTAGAAGCGACGGCAGGCGCAGGTGGAAACTGTTCCGGCGATGCTAAAACCGGCGATTCATTCGACGCCGGACATGCAACAGGCTTTGAAGTCTGGAAAGGTACGGCCGGAAACGGAACGCTGATGAGCTGTAATACCAAACCGGTACAAACCGTTACCATCAGCGGCGCAACAACCAATGTCGATATGGCGGCGCGCATTGTGATCGCCAGCGGTAAAGCCATTGCAGACGTGACAACCGGCGACGCCAGCGCTCCCGTTACCTTTGTTGTGACCTATCAGTAATTACGTGCAGGGGCAGTACCGCCATGATGAAAAAAACAAACCTTAACGTCCTGAGAAAGTTACTGATTCTGGCAGGACTCATAAGCGGAAGCTGGTCTGCCCCATGCCTGTCTGAAGAGACAGGTATGGATGTTACGTTTAATGCCAACATTGTTGACAATACCTGTCAGGTATCCATTCCCGACGGCGGGAAAGTTCACCTTCCAACGGTCGGCAAAAGTTGGTTTTACACCCCGGATGGTAGCACACGGTTACAACCCACGGACGCCGCAAGCGGAACGGTATTCAACGTCAGAGTAGAGGGTTGCTCTGGCGATCAGGAGGCAATCAACACCGTCATTTTCAGCTTCCAGCCGCAAACCCAGCAGTGGCCTGCTGGTTCGCGTCAGGTATTTATTAATGAAACCCCGTCGACTGCAGCAGGCGGAGACGGGGCAGAAAATACGGGCGTGGTTATTTTTTCAAAAGCGTTTAATACCAACGTGCTGGAATCTGACGGTTCCTCAAGAGTAGCAATAAGTGTTGATGCAGGGAGCCTGGCAAAAGATTACGCGTTCTATGCCCGCCTGCAGAACACGGGTCCGGTAACGGCAGGGAAAGTCACCAGCCGGGTCGTCGTGAATGCGACATATAACTGAATGAAACAGGGAGAATACGTTAATGCGTTTTAAAGGACTTTTAGCCGCCGCGCTGCTGCTGACGCAGGGGTATGCCTGGGGGGAATGCCATTTTGGTTCTCGCGGCGAAGGCGGCACCTCCACTATCGTCAATACCCAGGCCGGTGTGCCAGTCTACTTTCATCCGGTACCTCAGGGCCAGTTTCCCTCGGATGGGATAGAGATTGGCGGCCCTTACGAGGCCACCCTTTCTCCAGGGCTGTGGTCCGCATGTGATGCAGGTAATGACGGAGAATATATGTCCAACATTACCTATGACGCCATCGGCGGCGTTGACGGCGCCATGTGGGAGACCAACGTCCCCGGTATCTATTACGCGGTCAGGATTTACAGCCCATCCGGTAATGAAGGCGCATGGTTTCAGGCGACATTCGGACAGTGGGCAAATTTGTCAACAGACGCATCCACCCCGAAGCAAGACTGGAAAGCGCAGATAAAGCTGGTTCAGACAGCTGGATTTGTGGGTAACGTTAATAACGCCGCGTTCATCACGCCGAAGGAAGCGAAAAAAATTGGTGGGATGGCCATCGGAAACCATACTGACAGTGATAACCAGCCGTGGTGGTTCGAAGTAACCCCGTCGACGTTTAGCATCCCCATTGCCAGCGCCACCTGCCAGGCCATCACGGCGAACAACGGCACGAACAACGTGGATTTTGGTGAAATCATGTACTCCACCATGAGGGATGGTTATTATCCCTATAAAGAGTTCAATCTCGAGCTTAACTGTAGCAACGTGGTGGCAATTGAGTACAAAATGTCATCCAATAAGGTGAGCAGCGGTAGCCAGGACCCTCTGCTACTCAATACGCTCACCTCCAATGCGGCGGCAGGTATTGGGGTGGAAATTATACAGGAGTTTCATGCTAATCCGTCGGGCGGCACGCTCCCCTTTACCAATTCACCCGATTACATCTTTGTGCCCTTGCCTAACGCTGGCACCAGCGCAAGTAATGCGCTGCCGTTTTTGGCGTACTTGTATAAAGACGGCACGCCGCTAAAGGCAGGTAATTTTAGGGCTGTCGCCACCTTTACGATCAACTACCTGTAACTACCCCTGCGGCTGATTGCTGATCAGCCGCGACATCGTCTCCAGCGAATCCGTTCTTAAGATATACAGTCGCTTCAGTAAGAACGGATTATCCCCCGGTTTGACCTTCCCTCGTACCGTCGTCACCGCCAGATGAAACCCGGCGTCATTCGCAGCTTTAATCGCCTTATCGTCGTAGCCGCCGAACGGATACGAGAGGTAAAGCACGTGCGGGTTAAACTGCGCCAGATCCCGTCGCGAGCGCTTAAAATCAAATAAAATATTGTGGTAGCTGCGGCTCAGTAGAATGGGCTGATGGTTGTCGTCAACGCGGTGCAGGAAGTGCGTGTGGGACTGATAGTCGAAAACGTCATGCATCTGCTCCAGTTCCGACACGCTCATAAACTGCAGGGATTTCGGCGCCCATTTTTGCGGATGGCGCTTGATGCGCGAGGAGATAATAAACGCCGTCGCCTTAAAGCCATACGCTTTGAGGATCGGGTAAGCATAGCGGTTAACGGACTTCAGGCCGTCGTCGAAGGTAATTACCACCGATTTCGCCGGCAGGTTCATTTTGTTACGCACATACCCTTCCAGCTGGTACATCGTCAGTGTGGTATAGCCCTGATCGCGCAGCCAGGTCATCTGGTTGCTGAATGCCCGCACGCTGGTGGTCGTGGAGGTATGGCGGAAACGGGTGTTCTCCTCGTCGCGCAAAATATGGTGATAGGTAATGACCGGAATACCATTATCTTCCTGCGCGTCCAGGCTGCTGATCCACGCCAGGCGGTTGCCGATGCGGATCTGGAACCAGGTCTGATTCAGCCGGTCTTTAAGCTTGTTCAGGATCGGATAGCGCAGATTGCTGCTCAGGGTGCCGAAGGGTGCGCTACCGTTGTTCGGGGCATTATAAACGGGCGTGTCTTTCCACGTTATCAGGTTTTGATTGCTCAGCGGTTTATTTAGATCTCCCAGCCCATCCTCGACGCGCTGTTTACCCTGCACCGGCTCCAGGTGTCCCTTGTCGATAAATCCCGTGCCAAATCCGAAGCGGAATTCATAGTAGTCCGCCGCCGCAGGTACCACCGCAAGGATCTGCCCTGCCCGCACATTGCCGACGTTAATGACGCTGTTGCCGACCTGCGCCCAAATCGCCGCATCTTCGGTGGTTTGCATATATTGAGCAGGCATTCTTTGCTGACTTAATAAACTGGCAGAAGAAGTGCCGGACACGAACATCAACAACAGAAAAACAATACGCGTGAACATGAGGGGTCTTATTCGAAGCGGAAATACTTATGCCATTGTAGCAAAAGCGACATCAATACCAACGTTTAATTCTTATACAGATCATGGAGCAGGACGAAAGGAGGATTTTTTTGCTGCTGATGCCACAAGCTGCTGACGTCCGGCGCGCCCTGCTCGACGATAGCGTTACGGAACCCGGCACTGGTTAACGTTTGACGCTGCGGATACATCGCTTCAAGTAATGGAAGGCTGATGCCCGAGATCACCTCACAGCAATCATGCTTATGGCTCAGCAAAGCGGCTGCGCGGTAAGGCGCCGCGCCCGATTTATCGGTCAAAAAAATGACGCCATCACCGGTGTCCGTTTCATGCAGGGCATCGCACATCATGCGGCTCAGCATATTGGTGCTCAACCCGCGCCAGTAATTTACCGCCCGGCACTGTGCCAGCGGGCCAAATCTGGCTGCAAGCTTGTCCAGCATGTCCTGCGCCCGTTCATCGTGGCAGGTGATAACCCATCCCAGCATAACTCTCTCCTTAGCAGGCAAGTAGTTTAGCGGAGTGAAGGTTAGCTTTCGGTGATAACTGTCAAAGAAAGTGCCCGGCAGACAGAATGTCGCCGGGCTGAGGGCTAGCTGCGCAGACCGCGTCCGCGCTGGATCAGATACCAGCACAGCAGGTAGAAGGCGATGATGAACACCACCAGCACCGCCACCGTGGTAAACAGCGGCACGTCAGTGATACCGAGGAAGCCAAAGCGGAATCCGCTGATCATGTAGACAATCGGGTTCAGGTGCGACAGCGCCTGCCAGAACGGTGGCAGCAGCGTCAGGGAGTAGAACACCCCGCCAAGATAGGTCAGCGGCGTCAGCACGAAGGTCGGGATCAGGCTGATGTCGTCAAACGTTTTGGCGAACACGGCGTTCAGCAGACCGGCCAGCGAGAACAGGATCGCCGTCAGGAGCAGCGTCAGCGCGACGAACAGCCAGGAGTGCACCTGGAACGGCACGAAGAACAGCGAAATCGCCGTGACCAAGATCCCCACGCACAGCCCGCGCGCCACGCCGCCGCCGACATAGCCGGCGATAATGACGTGCGTCGGTACCGGCGCCACCAGCAGCTCTTCGATGTTGCGCTGGAACTTGGCGCTGAAGAATGACGACGCCACGTTGGCATAGGCGTTGGTGATCACCGCCATCATAATCAGGCCCGGCACGATAAACTGCATATAGGTAAAGCCGTGCATCTCACCAATCCGGGAACCAATCAGGTTACCGAAGATGATGAAATAGAGCGTCATCGTGATGACCGGCGGCACCAGGGTTTGCACCCAGATGCGCATGAAGCGGTTAATCTCTTTCGCCCAGATGCTTTTCAGCGCGACCCAGTAAAGATGCGTCATGCCTTGTCTCCTTGTTTATCCTGCACCAGAGAGACAAACAGCTCTTCCAGTCGATTCGCTTTGTTACGCATACTTAAGACCTGAATACCCTGCGCGCTCAGCTGTGAGAACACGCTGTTGATGCCCTGCTCGCGCAGCACTTCCACTTCCAGCGTCGAGGTATCGACAAGACGATACTGATACCCTTCCAGCTTCGGCAGCGGACTTTTTGCCGCCAGATCGAGAATGAAGGTTTCTGATTTCAGCTTGGAGAGCAGGTTCTTCATCGAGGTGTTTTCCACCAGCTCGCCGTGCTGAATGATGCCGATGTTGCGGCACAGCATTTCAGCCTCTTCAAGGTAGTGGGTGGTCAGAATAATGGTGGTTCCCTTGTCGTTGAGATCTTTCAGGAAGCCCCACATAGAACGACGCAGTTCAATATCGACGCCCGCCGTCGGTTCATCGAGGATCAGCAGCTTTGGCTCGTGCATCAGAGCGCGGGCAATCATCAGGCGGCGCTTCATCCCGCCGGACAACATCCGCGCGCGTTCGTTACGCTTTTCCCACAGGTCGAGCTGCTTGAGGTACTTTTCGCTCCGCTCCAGGGCCTCTTTACGCTCGACGCCGTAATAACCCGCCTGGTTAACAACGATCTGCTGCACCGTCTCAAACGGGTTGAAGTTGAACTCCTGCGGCACCAGACCCAGCTGGCGCTTGGCGTTCACCACATCTTTTTGCAGGTCGTAACCAAAGACGCTCACCCGGCCGGATGTTTTATTGACCAGTGAGCTGATAATCCCAATGGTGGTCGATTTCCCCGCCCCGTTCGGCCCCAGAAGCGCATAAAAATCACCGGCCTCTACTTTTAGATCTATTCCGCGCAGCGCCTGAACGCCGCCCGGATAGGTTTTTTTAAGCTGCTCAAGCTCCAGTGCAATTGCCATGAAATTAACTTACCTTCCGTTCTGACACACGTTGTGTGGTTTCATTAAAAGTCGGGTTACCCTATAGTAGCGCAACGCAATTACTCGGTTACAGGTCGCTAACCTCCATGAACAACATAGATACACTCATCAGCAACAATGCACTATGGTCAAAAATGCTGGTGGAGGAAGACCCCGGATTTTTTGGAAAACTCGCGCAGGCGCAAAACCCACGCTTTCTCTGGATTGGATGCTCCGACAGCCGCGTACCGGCGGAGCGCCTGACCGGCCTCGAGCCCGGCGAACTGTTTGTTCACCGCAACGTTGCCAACCTGGTGATTCACACCGATCTCAACTGTCTTTCTGTTGTTCAGTATGCCGTTGACGTTCTGCAAGTCGAGCACATCATCATTTGCGGCCACTACGGCTGCGGCGGCGTGCAGGCGGCGGTTGAAAACACGGAACTGGGGCTCATTGATAACTGGCTGCTGCACATCCGCGATATCTGGTTCAAACATAGCTCACTGCTGGGCGAAATGCCGCAGGAGCGTCGCATGGATACCCTGTGCGAACTCAACGTGATGGAGCAGGTGTATAACCTGGGCCACTCAACGATCATGCAATCGGCGTGGAAACGCGGGCAGAAGGTCTCGATCCACGGCTGGGCGTACGGCATTCACGACGGTCTGCTGCGCAATCTGGAAGTGACCGCCACCAACCGGGAAACGCTGGAGCAGCGTTACCGTTCGGGAATTGCCAACCTTCAGCTTAAGCATGTGAACCATAAATAAAGCCGGGGATTTTCTCCCTCTCCCTGTGGGAGAGGGCCGGGGTGAGGGCATCAGGCCGCAATTACTCGTCCAGCAATACCACTTTCCCAACATACGGCAGATGGCGATAGCGCTGCGCATAGTCAATGCCGTAACCGACGACGAACTCGTCCGGGATAGAGAAACCGACAAACTCTACCGGCACCTGCACTTCACGGCGGTCAGGCTTATCCAGCAGGGTGCAAATCGCCAGCGATTTTGGCTCACGCAGGCTCAGGATCTCGCGCACTTTTGACAGCGTGTTGCCGGAGTCGATGATGTCTTCCACGATCAACACATCTTTGCCACGAATATCTTCATCCAGATCTTTCAGGATTTTCACATCACGGGTGGTGGACATGCCGCTGCCGTAGCTGGAGGCGGTCATAAAATCGACCTCATGGGGCACATGCACTTCACGGCACAGGTCGGCCATGAACATGAAAGAGCCGCGCAACAGACCGACCAGCACCATTTCGCTGCCGCTGTCCTTGTAATGTTCGGTGATTTGACGACCCAGTTCGGCGATACGCGCTTTGATCTCGGCTTCCGGGATCATCACTTCAACAGTATGTTTCATATTACTAACCAAATGATTTTGATGAAAATCTCTCAATACGGATGAGTTAATATCCAGCACTGATACGCAAGCCAGCTATTATATCAGCAAATGGATAACCCTGGCGTATGAGTTATAAAAAGCAAATATTGTGATTCCGATCACACTTGTTAATACCTATAATTAGTTGCTAGCAAATTATTAACAAAAACTGACGAGTACACTTTCTATGGCTGAAACAAACTCTAAACAGCCGCGTCTACTGGTGACATTAACAGCGGCGTTCGCAGCCTTCTGCGCGCTGTATCTGTTAATCGGTGGCGTCTGGCTGGTCGCGATCGGCGGCTCCTGGTACTACCCGATTGCGGGCCTGGTTATGCTTGGCGTAACCGTCCTGCTCTGGCGTAGAAAACAATCTGCACTGTGGCTGTATGCCGCACTCCTTCTTGCCACCATGATCTGGGGCGTCTGGGAAGTCGGCTTTGACTTCTGGGCGCTGACGCCGCGCAGCGACATCCTGGTCTTCTTCGGTATCTGGCTGATCCTGCCGTTCGTGTGGCGTCGCCTGATTGTGCCTTCCAGCGGTGCTGTGGCGGGCCTGGTTGTTGCCCTGCTGATTACCGGCGGCATTCTGACCTGGGCCGGTTTTAACGACCCGCAGGAGATCAACGGTACGCTGAACGCAGAATCGACGCCTGCGGCGGCTATCTCGCAGGTGGCGGACGGCGACTGGCCTGCCTATGGTCGTAATCAGGAAGGCCAGCGTTACTCTCCGCTGAAGCAGATCAACGCGGACAACGTTAAGAACCTGAAAGAAGCCTGGGTATTCCGTACCGGCGACCTGAAGATGCCGAACGATCCGGGTGAACTGACCAACGAAGTGACGCCAATTAAAGTCGGCGATATGCTTTATCTGTGTACGGCGCACCAGCGTCTGTTCGCGCTCGACGCGGCCACCGGTAAAGAGAAATGGCACTTCGATCCGCAGCTGAACTCCAACCCGTCCTTCCAGCACGTGACCTGCCGCGGCGTCTCTTATCACGAAGCGCGCGCCGATAACGCGAGCCCGGAAGTGGTTGCCGACTGTCCACGCCGCATCATGCTGCCGGTCAACGATGGTCGTCTGTTCGCCATCAATGCCGAAACGGGCAAGCTGTGTGAAACCTTTGCCAACAAAGGTATCCTGAATCTGCAGACCAATATGCCGGACACCACGCCGGGTCTGTACGAGCCAACCTCGCCGCCCATCATCACCGATAAAACCATCGTGATTGCCGGTTCGGTAACGGATAACTTCTCCACGCGTGAAACCTCCGGCGTTATCCGCGGTTTCGACGTGAATACCGGTAAACTGCTGTGGGCCTTCGACCCGGGCGCGAAAGATCCAAACGCGATCCCGTCAGACGAGCACACCTTTACCTTTAACTCGCCAAACTCCTGGGCCCCGGCTGCGTATGACGCGAAGCTGGACCTGGTCTACCTGCCGATGGGCGTTACTACGCCAGATATCTGGGGCGGTAACCGCACGCCGGAGCAGGAACGTTATGCCAGCGCTATCGTGGCGCTGAACGCGACCACCGGTAAGCTGGCCTGGAGCTATCAGACCGTACACCACGATCTGTGGGATATGGATATGCCGTCCCAGCCGACGCTGGCGGACATTACCGTTGACGGCAAAACCGTTCCGGTGATTTACGCCCCGGCCAAGACCGGCAACATCTTCGTTCTGGATCGCAGCAACGGCAAGCTGGTTGTGCCGGCACCGGAAAAACCGGTTCCGCAGGGCGCGGCGAAAGGCGATTACGTTAGCAAAACCCAGCCGTTCTCCGATCTGAGCTTCCGTCCGAAGAAAGACCTCAGCGGGGCAGACATGTGGGGTGCCACCATGTTTGACCAGCTGGTGTGCCGCGTGATGTTCCATCAGCTGCGCTATGAAGGCATCTTCACGCCGCCTTCTGAGCAGGGCACGCTGGTCTTCCCGGGTAACCTGGGGATGTTCGAGTGGGGCGGGATCTCCGTTGACCCGAACCGTCAGGTCGCGATTGCCAACCCAATGGCGCTGCCGTTCGTTTCCCGTCTGATCCCACGCGGTCCGGGCAACCCAATGGAGCAGCCGAAAGACGCGAAAGGGAGCGGTACCGAAGCCGGTATTCAGCCGCAGTATGGCGTACCGTTCGGCGTAACGCTGAACCCGTTCCTGTCACCATTTGGTCTGCCGTGTAAACAGCCTGCCTGGGGTTATATCTCCGGCCTGGATCTGAAAACCAATCAGATCGTGTGGAAAAAACGTATTGGTACCCCGCAGGACAGCATGCCGTTCCCGATGCCGGTTCCGGTGCCGTTCAATATGGGTATGCCAATGCTGGGTGGCCCAATTTCCACCGCCGGTAACGTGCTGTTCATCGCGGCAACCGCAGATAACTACCTGCGCGCGTACAACATGACCAACGGTGAGAAACTGTGGCAAGGCCGTCTGCCGGCTGGCGGACAGGCTACCCCGATGACCTATGAAGTGAATGGCAAGCAGTACGTTGTCATCTCCGCGGGCGGTCACGGTTCGTTTGGCACGAAGATGGGCGACTATATTGTCGCGTATGCACTGCCTGACGAAAACAAGTAACTGAAAAGCCCGGTGGCGCTACGCTTACCGGGCCTACGGGTGCCTTATGTAGGCCGGGTAAGGCGAAGCCGCCACCCGGCTTTTTTTATACGGTAAAGCCCAGCATCATCCCCGTATCTTCATGCTCCAGCAGATGGCAGTGCGCCATATAGGCAAACTCCTTCGGCGCATCGTGGTCAAACTTCACCAGCACCTCGCTGACGCCGCCTTCCACTCTCACCGTATCTTTCCAGCCCGCGCGATGCGCATCCGGCGCTTTACCGTTTTCTGAGAGAATGCGGAACTGCGTACCGTGAATGTGGAACGGATGCAGCATCATGTCCCCTTCGCCCGAAATCACCCAGCGCTCAAACTGACCCTTTGTCGCAGCAAACATCGGCGTGTTCATGTCGAACGCTTTGCCGTTAATCATATTGGCGTTGTGGAAATCAAAGCCATGGTCGCCGTGATCCATGTTCCCCATGCCGCCCATTTTGCCGTGGTCCATATTCATATGACCCATCATCTGCCCGTGATGCATCCCCGCCATCGCCTTATCGCCATATTTCGCCATCAGCGCCTGCATGCCCATCATATCGAGCATCGGGTTCATGGAGAGCTGCAGCTTACGCTGCGTAAGCCCATCAAGCGACGGGAGTGCTGGCAGAGTGGTTAACGTATCAGGCAGCGTGCCGGAAGCGGTCACCAGTAACGGCTGAATACGCAGCACCGGATGCGGCTTGTCAAACGGCGCGACCGCCATCCCCATCTGGCTAACCGGCAGGGTCACAAGATCAAACGCCTTGCCGTCGCTGATATCCACCAGCACCTCAAAGCGTTCTCCCATCAGCATCGGCAGTTCGCTTACTTTTTCCGGCTCCGGCAGAAGTCCACCGTCGCTTGCCACTACGTACAGCGGACGCTTATCGCTGGTGGCGAAGTTGAGTGAACGCGCGTTACAGCCGTTCAGCAGACGCAGGCGCAGCCAGCCTTTCGGCGCGGCATGCTGAGGATAAATGGCGCCGTTGGTCAACAGCGTGTCGCCAAACCAGCCTACCGCCGCGCTCATCACGTCCAGCTGGTAGTCAATTTGCCCGTCCGCGGTGAATTTCTTGTCCTGCACAATCACCGGCACGTCGTCGATGCCCCACTGTTTCGGCAGGCGCAGCAGGCGACTCTCGTCGTCTTCAATCAGCACCAGTCCCGCCAGCCCCATCGCCACCTGATGGCCCGTTTTGCCATGCTGATGCGGATGGAACCAGCAGGTTGCCGCGCGCTGGTCGGGCGTAAAGGTGACGCTGCGCGTGCCGCCCGCTTTGATGACGCCCTGCGGCCCGCCGTCTACCTCACCCGGCACTTCCAGCCCGTGCCAGTGCAGCGTCGTCTCTTCGGCAAGCGTGTTGTGGATATCCACCGTCACCGCTTTCCCTTTGCGCAGCTGTAGCGCCGGGCCGAGCAGATTGCCGTTATAGCCCCAGGTCGTCGCGTTGTCCGCACCGAACAGCGTGTTGCCGGACTGAACAACAAGTTTGATACGGCTACGGGCATCCGCGGTCAGCAAGTCAGGGATGGGTAAGGCAGGCCTGTCAGCCGCGAAAACCGCGCGGCTCCAGAGAGGCAATGCGCTGGCAGCACCCAGCGCCACGGAATATTTTAAAAAATCACGACGTTGCATGTTCATTTCCTTATTTCCAGCAGGCGATCTTTTGAGCATAAACCCTCCCCTTACCGGAAGGTCAAGTCAAGCGGCAATAATAAAGATCGTCGCACTGGCATCAAGTATGCTAACGTTAATTTTCCGTGAAGAAGTGGTAGAAGCAATGAAGACGTTTTTCAGGACAATTTTGTTCGGTAGCCTGATGGCAATGTGTGCGAACAGCTATGCGCTAAGTGAAAATGAAGCGGAAGATATGGCCGATTTAACGGCGGTTTTTGTATTCCTGAAAAATGATTGCGGCTACCAGAATTTACCCAACGGGCAAATTCGCCGCGCGCTGGTTTTTTTTGCCCAGCAGAACCAGTGGGATCTCAGCAACTACGACAGCTTCGACATGAAGGCGCTCGGTGAAGACAGCTACCGCGACCTAAGCGGTATTGGTATTCCCACTGCCAAAAAATGCAAAGCGCTGGCTCGCGACTCACTCAGCCTGCTCGCCTACGTCAAATAACCTTCCCGACGCCCCCTGTTGAACCTCTGACCGTGCAACCGCGGTTAGAGTTAGCTATCATGTTTCGCTCATTTTTGTGAGCGTAACGGATGTTTACACAGGAGGAGTTCGCTATGGCCGACCACACGTTGTGGCATGAAACCTTGCATGACCAGTTTGGTCAGTACTTTGCCGTTGATAACGTGCTCTATCATGAGAAAACCGATCACCAGGATCTGATCATCTTCGAGAATGCTGCCTTTGGCCGCGTGATGGCGCTGGACGGCGTCGTGCAAACTACCGAGCGAGATGAGTTTATCTATCATGAGATGATGACCCACGTCCCGCTGCTGGCGCACGGCCACGCGAAGCATGTTCTGATTATCGGCGGTGGCGACGGCGCAATGCTGCGTGAAGTTTCCCGCCATCGTTCCATTGAAACCATCACCATGGTGGAAATCGATGCGGGCGTCGTCTCTTTCTGCCGCCAGTACCTGCCCAACCACAATGCCGGCAGCTACGACGATCCGCGCTTTAGCCTGGTGATTGACGACGGCGTTAACTTCGTTAACCAGACCTCGCAGACCTTTGACGTGATCATCTCCGACTGCACCGACCCTATCGGCCCCGGCGCGTCACTGTTTACCTCCTCCTTCTACGAGGGCTGCAAGCGCTGCCTGAACCCGGGCGGGATCTTCGTCGCCCAAAATGGCGTCTGCTTCCTGCAGCAGGATGAAGCGCTGGATAGCCATCGTAAGCTCAGCACCTATTTCGATGATGTCAGCTTCTATCAGGCCGCTATTCCGACGTACTACGGCGGGATCATGACCTTTGCCTGGGCGACGGATAACGACGTATTACGTCATCTCTCCACCGAAATTATTCAGGCCCGCTTCCACCAGGCCGGTCTTCAGTGCCGATACTACAATCCGGCTATTCATACCGCAGCGTTTGCTCTGCCGCAGTACCTGCAAGACGCATTATCCACTAAGGGGGTGAACTAATTGAAAAAGCTTAAACTGCATGGCTTTAACAACCTGACGAAAAGCCTGAGTTTTTGTATTTACGATATCTGCTATGCCAAAACAGCGGAAGAACGCGATGGTTACATCGCCTATATCGACGAACTCTACAACGCCAACCGTCTGACCGAGATCCTGTCAGAAACCTGTTCCATTATCGGCGCCAACATCCTGAACATCGCCCGACAGGATTATGAACCCCAGGGCGCCAGCGTGACCATCCTGGTCAGCGAAGAGCCGGTCGATCCCAAGCTTATCGATAAAACAGAACATCCGGGCCCGCTGCCGGAAGTGGTTGTTGCCCACCTGGATAAAAGCCATATCTGCGTCCATACCTACCCGGAGAGTCACCCGGAAGGTGGGCTGTGTACGTTCCGCGCCGATATTGAAGTGTCGACCTGCGGCGTGATTTCCCCGCTCAACGCGCTGAACTATCTCATCCATCAGCTGGAATCGGATATCGTCACGATTGATTACCGCGTGCGCGGTTTTACTCGTGATATCAACGGCATGAAGCACTTCATTGACCACGAAATCAACTCTATTCAGAACTTCATGTCCGAAGACATGAAATCGCTGTACGACATGATGGACGTGAACGTGTATCAGGAAAACATCTTCCATACCAAGATGTTACTTAAGGAATTCGACCTTAAGCACTATATGTTCCACACGAAGCCGGAAGATTTGAGCGAAGAAGAGCGTAAGGCGATTACCGACCTGCTCTGGAAAGAGATGCGCGAGATCTACTACGGCCGTAATATTCCGGCCGTGTAAGTGTTGCCCGGAGCAGGGACGCTTCGGGAAGTTACCGCTGTTTCATAAACTCGCGGTAGGCATTCACCACCTGAAGGAAGTCTTCTACGCCGCACATCGACAGGCTCTCTTCGTCGTAGTAGCTCATCCCCTCTTCCATCTCGTCACCTGAAAACTCGAGCTGGTTGGCGCGCACCATGACCTCTTCACCGTCCATCCACAGCGTGTATTCATGACCGGCGCGCTGCCAGGAGCGTTCACTGCCTTTCACCGTATTTGCCGCCTGTTCAACCTCATCAAGAAGTGCGAGATTTTCTTTCACCTCTTCGTTAAACCAGTGTCCAACGGCTTCGTGGCCCATCGACATACGCACTTTCACCACTCCGGTGATGTCGCGCAGAAATTCGTAATCCATAGTGTTTTCCTCTGCAAAGCCATTAAGGTAATTATCGCAGCAGCGAGGAAGAAAAAAAGCGTGAGAGGTGGGAGGAATGAAAATAAAAAGGTGAGAGCAAGACCCTGCGGCCTGATGCCCTCACCCCGTCCCTCTCCCGTGGGAGAGGGTGCAAACACTAAAAACCGTCTCGTAGAGACGGTTTTGCTGTTTATACCGCCGTCTGGAAGATAACCCCGTCAGCCTTCTCGGTATACTGAGAGAGCTGGTCGAAGTTCAGGTAGCGATAGGTATCCACCGCGGTCTTATCCACCTGAGCCACAAAGGTCTGGTACTCTTCCGGCGTTGGCAGTTTGCCAATCAGCGCCGCAACCGCCGCCAGCTCCGCAGAGGCCAGGAAGACGTTCGCACCGGTACCTAAACGGTTCGGGAAGTTACGGGTAGAGGTGGAAACCACCGTCGCACCGTCGGCTACGCGCGCCTGGTTGCCCATGCACAGGGAGCAGCCAGGAATTTCGATACGCGCACCGCTCTTACCAAACACGCTGTAGTAGCCCTCTTCGGTCAGCTGAGCCGCATCCATACGGGTTGGCGGCGCCACCCACAGACGGGTTGGCAGCTGGCCTTTGTGGGTATCCAGCAGCTTGCCGGCCGCACGGAAGTGGCCGATGTTGGTCATGCAGGATCCGATGAACACTTCGTCGATCTTCTCGCCCTGAACCTCAGACAGCGGACGCGCGTCGTCCGGATCGTTCGGTGCACACAGGATTGGCTCTTTGATATCCGCCAGATCGATGTCGATCACCGCCGCGTACTCTGCATCAGCATCAGCTTCCAGCAGCTGCGGATCGGCCAGCCATTTCTCCATGCCCTGGATACGACGCTCCAGCGTACGACGGTCGCCGTAGCCTTCTGCGATCATCCACTTCAGCAGCACGATGTTAGAGTTCAGATACTCAATAATCGGCTCTTTGTTCAGCTTGATGGTACAGCCCGCAGCTGAACGCTCAGCGGAGGCATCGGTCAGCTCGAACGCCTGCTCAACCTTCAGATCCGGCAGACCTTCGATTTCCAGGATACGGCCAGAGAAGATGTTTTTCTTCCCTTTCTTCTCAACGGTCAGCAGACCCTGTTTAATCGCATACAGCGGGATCGCGTGAACCAGGTCGCGCAGGGTGATACCCGGCTGCATTTTACCCTTGAAGCGCACCAGCACCGATTCCGGCATATCCAGCGGCATCACGCCCGTCGCCGCAGCAAACGCCACCAGACCGGAGCCCGCCGGGAAAGAGATACCGATTGGGAAACGGGTATGGGAGTCACCGCCGGTACCCACGGTATCCGGCAGCAGCATGCGGTTCAGCCAGGAGTGAATTACGCCGTCGCCCGGACGCAGGGAAACGCCGCCGCGGTTCATGATGAAGTCTGGCAGCGTGTGGTGCGTGGTCACGTCAACCGGCTTCGGATACGCCGCCGTGTGGCAGAAGGACTGCATCACCAGGTCAGAAGAGAAGCCCAGGCACGCCAGGTCTTTCAGTTCGTCACGGGTCATTGGGCCAGTGGTGTCCTGAGAACCTACGGAGGTCATCTTCGGCTCGCAGTATGCGCCAGGACGAACACCGGCGACGCCGCAGGCGCGACCGACCATTTTCTGCGCCAGAGAGTAACCGCGATTGCTTTCCGCCACGTCTTTCGCGTGACGGAATACATCACTGTGCGGCAGACCCAGCGCTTCACGCGCTTTGGTGGTCAGGCCACGGCCGATGATCAGCGGAATACGGCCACCGGCACGCACTTCGTCGATCAGCACGTCGGTTTTCAGCTCAAAGCTCGCCAGCAGCTCGTTGGTTTCATGGTTACGCACTTCACCTTTGTACGGGTAAACGTCAATCACGTCGCCCATATTCAGGTTAGAAACATCCACTTCGATCGGCAGGGCGCCCGCATCTTCCATGGTGTTGAAGAAGATCGGTGCAATTTTGCCGCCAAGGCACAGGCCGCCGCCGCGTTTGTTTGGCACATGAGGGATGTCATCACCCATGAACCACAGCACGGAGTTAGTGGCGGACTTACGGGAAGAACCGGTACCTACAACGTCACCCACGTAGGCCAGCGGGAACCCTTTTTTCTGCAGGGCTTCGATCTGTTTGATCGGGCCAACGCTGCCAGGCTGATCCGGCTCAATGCCTTCACGGGCGTTTTTCAGCATTGCCAGGGCGTGCAGAGGAATATCCGGGCGAGACCACGCGTCCGGTGCCGGAGAGAGGTCATCGGTGTTGGTTTCACCGGTCACTTTAAAGACGGTAACGGTGATTTTTTCAGCCAGCGCAGGACGGTTCAGGAACCATTCGGCATCCGCCCAGGACTGCATCACCTGCTTCGCATAGACGTTGCCTGCTTTGGCTTTTTCTTCTACATCGTAGAAGTTATCGAACATCAGCAGCGTGGAAGAGAGCGCTTTAGCGGCAATCGGTGCCAGCTTGTCGTTATCCAGCGCGTCAATCAGCGGATGTATGTTGTAACCACCCTGCATGGTGCCGAGCAGTTCAATGGCTTTTTCAGGAGTAACCAGTGGGGAGGTGGCTTCGCCTTTGGCGATAGCAGCAAGGAATCCGGCTTTTACGTAGGCAGCTTCATCTACGCCAGGCGGTACGCGGTTGATCAGCAGATCTAACAGGAATTCTTCTTCGCCCTTAGGCGGGTTCTTCAGCAGCTCGACGAGCGCGGCCATTTGGGTTGCATCTAAAGGTTTGGGTACAATTCCCTCGGCGGCACGTTCTGCTACGTGCTTACGGTATTCTTCTAGCACGACGGTTCTCCTCGCTCTCATTGTCATATGCGGCGGGCGTTCTCTTCACGCTCCTGTGAGACAGCAGTTTGTAGGGTAAATGCCCGATACCGCGTCGGGCAGCATAGCAGGATTTCTGCACAGTGTTAATCCGTTTACAAAAAAGCAACATTAAAAAATTTGCTGAATCGTTAAGCATGGTGTAGCGGGGAGACAAGACGAATTTTGGGTACAAAAAAACCGCCTGATAGCGGTTTATTTGTTGCCTTGCGATGGTAGCACACCGTGTTGGCAGATTTGCGGCAACCCCAACGCAATGAATTTTGCATCACGCCCCGCTGGCTTGCAAGCCATTATGTCAATTTTGCGTAGCGCCTTCCTGTTTCGAATGAAAATTCGTTTCACTTCATTTTTCGCCTTCAGAATGACTACTGAGTCGATTACTCTTCCTCTCGGCCTGCTTCGCTGGTGTAGCAACCAGTCACCGGGCCCGGGAGCAGTTCCGTAACCTACGCGGCAATCCCAACTTGCCTGGTTCTGCCTTTCCCGGTGAAGAATGAACCCGCGTAGCCTTTACAGGAACGCACGCAATGGAGATGCGAATCACTGCGCTGATCGTTGTGACCGGTTTACTGCTAACCGCGCTGCACGGTGGCTGGAACATATCCGACATCACGGTGCTGTTTGTCGTCAACCTCGGCAACTAGCTGCTGGCCGCTCGTAAGAGCGGCCTTCTGAATTCCCTTCGGTTTTTCCCGCATCGCATATAATTGTGTAATAAATACTCACAATCTTTATCCGGACGTACCGGACGCTTCCCAATAAAAGTCAAAACAGTAAAAGACGGGTGAATAATACTCACGCCAACCGTAACGCCTCACGGCACAGCGCTTGTCTCGTTGGAGTCATTTTATGAAGTTGCCCTTTAAGCCACATCTGCTCGTCCTTCTGTGCAGTGCCGGGCTGCTTGCCGCCTCAGGCGTCATGTTTGTCAAAAGTCGTGCAACGGAACCCGTTGCGCCGGCCCCCGTCGCACAACAACCAGCGGCACCGGCGGTACCGGTAGCACCAACGCCCGCCCCTGTCGCCGCACCAACCTATACTGCCGCGCAAATCGATCAGTGGGTTGCCCCCATCGCGCTCTACCCGGATGCCCTGCTGTCGCAAATCCTGATGGCCTCGACTTACCCGGCCAACGTGATCCAGGCGGCGCAGTGGTCAAAAGACAACCCTAAAATGGAAGGGGACGCCGCGATTCAGGCCGTTGCCAGCCAGCCCTGGGATCCCAGCGTAAAATCGCTGGTCGCGTTTCCTCAGCTCATGTCCCTGATGGGTGAAAACCCGCCGTGGGTACAAAATCTGGGCGATGCGTTTCTCGCGCAGCCGAAGGACGTAATGGATTCCGTTCAACGCCTGCGCGCGCTGGCACAGAAGACCGGCGCTTTACAATCCACGCCTCAGCAGACGGTCACCACCGTGACAAAACCGGCACCAGCGAAAACCAGCACCACCGAGACAACGACAACCACAGCAGCAACGCCCGCGCCGGCCCCAACGGTAATCAAAATTGAATCTGCCGATCCGCAGGTTGTTT
>NZ_QPFW01000245.1:0-83169 GCF_008122455.1 Enterobacter sp. C6 | reverse complement strand
GGTCTCCCCATGTGAGAGTAGGGAACTGCCAGGCATCAAACAAGTGAAGAGGCCATCCGAAAGGATGGCCTTTTTGCGTTTATGCGCCAAAAAAACGGCAGGCCGGGTAAGGCAAGCCGCCACCCGGCACGTCAGACCGCACTCCACGTCACAATAAAGCCCGCAATCCCATCCACATCATTTAAGTCCAGCACCGGAACCTCAAGCGGCAATACCACATCACTGGCCACCGCAATCACATGCTCATCCAGCGTTAACTCGCTGAAATCATGCCCGGCATCGCTTCTGAACAGCAGGATCTTAGGCACTGCCTCATGCTTAAATCCTTCAATCAGCACCAGATCCAGGGTGGAATGATCCATCCGACTGACCAGATAAGCGAGATCCAGCGGCGCCTCGTCCGGCGTTTCTGTCATTAACGCCCAGCGCTGAGGACTTGCTACCATCGTTTGTGCTGCTCCGGCCTTACGCAGCTCATAGCTGTCTTTTCCTGGCGTATCGATATCCATGTTGTGATGACTATGCTTAATCAATCCAGGACGAAGGCCTATGGCACACAGCGCGGGTATCAGCTTTTTCAGCAGCGTGGTTTTCCCGGTCCCACTCCATGCGGAAATGGCTAAAAGAGGTATCATTTTTTCTCCTGCATCATCTGCAAATCTTCATGCGTGTTCACGTTCACAAACGCTGATTTCACATCGCTAAAATCAACGGAATGGCCACCAGACTCACGCATGAAGACCATCACCCTGCGCTCTCCCGCAGCCAGATAGCTCTGCAGAGCAGGCGCTAGCGAACGATGCATCAACGCGACAGCAGGATGGTCACGCTCGCCGTCATGTACCCAAACCACAGGAGCTGTACCACGAAGCAGGAGCAGACGCTCGACAAGACAGGAGGGAATAAACGGCGTATCGCAAGGGCAGAAGATAAACCACTCTCCGTGCGACTGTTGCATGACCGAAAGCATACCGGCAAGCGGTCCCGGGTAATTCTCAAGGCTATCCTGATAAACGGCGTACCCGCTGCGTCGGTAAGTGTCGATATGCCTGTTCGCGCTGATGGCCATTGCCGTCACCTGGCCGGCAAGCGTATCGGCGACATGCTGCCACAAGGGCTTTCCATTAAGAAGCTGAAGCCCCTTATCTTTACCGCCCATTCGCGTTGCTCTGCCGCCTGCCAGAACGACCCCGATGATTTCCTGGCTAACATTCACGAATATCGCCTCTTTTATTGTGGGATTGACCCTGCTAACGTGTCACTCTAAATGAAAGGAGCACCACCATGAAATGTAAACGTCTGAATGAAGTTATTGAACTCCTCCAGCCCGCCTGGCAAAAAGAGCCAGAGCTAAATCTGATGCAATTTTTACAGAAACTGGCGAAAGAGTCAGGTTTTGACGGCGATCTGGCAGACCTTTCTGACGACATCCTGATCTACCACCTTAAAATGCGCGACTCCGCCAAAGATGCTGTTATTCCTGGTATTCAGAAAGATTATGAGGAAGATTTTAAGACCGCATTATTGCGCGCCCGAGGCGTAATTAAAGAGTAAAAGCTTGTAAGCGGCGGCACCGAAATCGCCACAAGATGATATCCTGAATCATTCGTATAATTTCCGGATGATCGGATGAACGACCAGGCTTTTACTTTCCAGACATTACACCCGGACACCATTATGGATGCCCTGTTTGAACAGGGTATTCGGGTGGATTCCGGGCTAACCCCATTAAACAGCTACGAAAACCGCGTCTATCAATTTCAGGACGAGGATCGTCAGCGCTTCGTCGTAAAGTTCTATCGTCCTGAACGCTGGTCCGCTGAACAAATTCAGGAAGAGCATCAGTTTGCTCACGATCTGCTGGATGACGATGTTCCCGTTGCCGCACCGCTAAAATTCAATAACCAAACGCTCCTCACGCACGAAGGGTATTACTACGCAGTATTCCCAAGCCTGGGTGGTCGTCAGTTTGAAGCGGATAATATCGATCAGATGGAATGGGTTGCCCGCTATCTTGGGCGTATCCACCAGACGGGACGCAAAAAAGCCTTTATTGCCCGTCCAACGATGGGGATTCAGGAATACCTCCTTGAACCGCGCGAACTATTCGAAACGTCTGCAATGATCCCCGCTGCGCTAAAGGATGATTTCCTCAACGCCACCGATAAGCTTATTGCTGCAGTGAAAACCTGCTGGCGCGATGATATTTCCGTTCTGCGCCTGCATGGCGATTGTCACGCCGGGAATATTCTCTGGCGTGATGGCCCGCTGTTTGTCGATCTCGATGATGCGCGTATGGGGCCAGCGGTTCAGGACCTGTGGATGCTGCTCAATGGCGACAAAGCCGAGCAACGCATGCAGCTTGAAACCATTATTGAAGCTTATGAAGAATTTAGCCCGTTTAATTCAGACGAAATTGCCCTGATTGAGCCTTTACGTGCGATGCGTTTTGTTTATTATCTCGCATGGTTAATCAGGCGTTGGGACGATCCGGCATTTCCTCGCAATTTCCCGTGGCTTACCGGAGAGGATTACTGGCGTAGCCAGATATCTACATTTACTGAGCAGGTTAAGGTTCTTCAGGAGCCCCCTCTGCAATTAACGCCGATGTATTAATTGGACACACCCAGGAGAGAGTTAATCATGAAAAAAATTTGGCTGGCGCTGGCAGGTATGATTCTGGCATTTAGCGCTTCTGCTGCGCAGTTTACCGACGGCAAACAGTTCATCACGCTGGACAAGCCGGTCGCTGGCGAGCCACAGGTTCTGGAGTTCTTCTCGTTCTATTGCCCACACTGCTATCAGTTCGAGCAGGTGCTGCATGTTTCTGACAACGTGAAGAAAAAGCTGCCGGAAGGCACCAAAATGACCAAGTACCACGTTGAGTTCCTGGGCCCATTGGGTAAAGACCTGACTCAGGCATGGGCGGTGGCGATGGCACTGGGCGTGGAAGATAAGATCACTTCGCCAATGTTTGAAGCCGTACAGAAAACCCAGACCGTTCAGACCACTGCGGATATCCGTAAAGTGTTCGTTGATGCGGGCGTGAAAGGTGAAGAGTACGATGCCGCATGGAACAGCTTCGTGGTGAAATCACTGGTTGCCCAGCAGGAAAAAGCGGCTGCTGATCTCCAGCTTCAGGGCGTTCCGGCGATGTTTGTTAACGGCAAATATCAGCTGAACATGCAGGGCATGGACACCAGCAGCATGGATATTTTCGTACAGCAGTATGCAGATACCGTGAAATACCTGGTTGAGAAGAAGTAATTTCGTTGATGTAAAAACGCCGGTCACTGACCGGCGTCTTTGTATGAAGATTTTATCTTGTCTATCTGTTCGTCTTTCTCTTTCCAGAGCGTATTAAGCCACTGCTGGAAACGACGTTTGAAGTTCTTATCGTTTACGTAATCACCGTGCAGTTCAGCGTCAATCGGAACCAGGTCGACGTGCACGACAATGCGCGTCAGTTTGCCGCTGAGCATATCGAAGAACGGCGTCCTGTCGTTTTCCGGATAGCAGAGCGTGACGTTAAGAAGTTTATCGAACTGTGCTCCCAGCACGTTAAGCGCCATCGCAATCCCCGCCGCTTTCGGCGGCAAGAGATGCTGATAAGGAGAGCGAGTTTGCTGGCGCTTCTCTTCCGTAAACCGGGAACCTTCAACAAAGTTCACGATGGTCGTAGGATGTGCACGAAACTTTTCACAGGAACGGCGCGTGGTCTCCACATCCTTACCGCGACGTTCCGGATGACGAATCAAATAGCTGCGCGAATAGCGTTTCATAAACGGCATATCGAGCGCCCAGCAGGCCAGCCCGATAAAAGGCACCCAGGCGAGCTGCTGTTTCAGGAAGTATTTGTTCATCGGGATGTGTTTGCGAAAAAGCACGCATAACACCACGATGTCCGCCCAGCTGTGGTGATTGCAGATCAGCAGGTACCAGTTCTTTTTGTTGAGACTCTCCAGCCCTTTGACATCCCACTTCAGATGCGGGTTAAGGCACAACAGGATCGCCAGCCCTTCGCACCAGCAATACATCATGAAGTTACAAAATGCGGACACGGCTCGCCACACCACGGGTACAGGCAGCAGCAGTTTAATGATCCCGGCGAGAATGATCGGCACGGAACAGGCGATCGTCACCAGAATAGTTAAAATGATGCTTAGCAGTAATGTTATTGCAGCGAGCAATCTCGACATGATGAGCTTTTTCAAATAGTTAGCTGTAAGTGAGCGACCGACTAGTCGACGCTGGGCGCTGATTTTACCAGAAAACAGACAAATGAATGGCGCTTTCACATGATGATTTGGCGGCTTTTACCCTGGCGCAGCAGATTTCTCTGGGGTTCTGCGCGAATCAAGGCTTATATCCACATAGACTAAATTGCCATCAGTTGGCCATATAGATAAGATCTGACAACATAACAGCATGATAATTAAGATCAAAATATTACCTCATATGTGTTTTTTGCGTCTGTTATTCATATGAAGTGAAAATATACACAAACTTATCCACAGTTTGATTTTTGCGAGCGATCCTCACGATCGCAAAATCTTTTCCTGTATCTGGCGCTAATAACTGATGTTTTCATCCTTCTGTGGCATCCTTTACCCATAAATTGATTAAAGGCACGGACATTATGGTTCAGATCCCAGAAAACCCTCTTATTCTCGTCGATGGCTCTTCTTACCTGTATCGGGCATACCATGCGTTTCCTCCTCTGACCAATAGCGCAGGGGAACCCACCGGCGCAATGTACGGCGTGCTGAACATGCTGCGCAGCCTGATCCTTCAGTATCAGCCAACCCATGCGGCCGTCGTCTTTGATGCGAAAGGTAAAACCTTCCGCGATGAGCTGTTTGAGCATTACAAATCCCACCGTCCGCCAATGCCTGACGATCTGCGTGCGCAGATTGAGCCGCTGCACGCCATGGTAAAAGCGATGGGGTTGCCGCTGCTGGCCGTCTCCGGCGTTGAAGCCGATGACGTCATCGGCACGCTGGCGCGTGAAGCCGAAAAAATGGGTCGTCCTGTGCTGATCAGCACCGGTGATAAAGATATGGCGCAGCTGGTAACGCCAGGTATCACCCTGATTAACACCATGACCAACACCATTTTGGGGCCAGAAGAAGTGGTCACTAAGTATGGCGTGCCGCCTGAGCTGATTATCGACTTCCTCGCGTTGATGGGCGACTCCTCGGATAACATCCCTGGTGTTCCTGGCGTTGGTGAGAAAACCGCGCAGGCGCTGCTTCAGGGGCTTGGCGGGCTGGATACGCTCTACGCCGAATCAGACAAAATCGCCGGGCTCTCCTTCCGTGGTGCAAAAACCATGGCCGGGAAGCTGGAAGAGAACAAAGAGGTGGCTTATCTCTCCTATAAGCTGGCAACCATTAAAACCGATGTCGAACTGGAGCTGGGCTGTGAGCAGCTGGAAGTGCAACAGCCTTCCGCTGACGATCTGCTGAGCCTGTTTAAGAAATACGAATTTAAGCGCTGGATCACTGACGTGGAAGCCGGCAAGTGGCTGCAGGCAAAAGGGGCGAAACCTGCGGCAAAGCCGAAGGAGACGATTGTCGTTGACGCAGAAGAGCAGGCGGAAGAAGAAGCCGTGGCGCTTTCCTTCGACAACTACGAAACCCTTCTTGAAGAGTCGCAGCTCATTGCCTGGATCGAAAAACTGAAAAAAGCGCCGGTCTTCGCCTTTGACACAGAAACGGACAGTCTCGATAACATTTCTGCCAATATGGTAGGCCTGTCATTTGCGACAGAACCTGGTCATGCGGCCTATGTTCCCGTTGCGCACGATTACCTGGATGCGCCGGAGCAGATCTCCCGTGAACGCGTGCTTGAGCTGCTGAAGCCGATCCTGGAAGACGAAAAGGCGCTTAAGGTTGGGCAAAACCTCAAGTACGATCGTGGCATTCTGCAAAACTACGGCATTGAACTGCGCGGGATCGCCTTCGACACCATGCTCGAATCCTACATTCTGGACAGCGTCGCGGGTCGCCATGATATGGATTCCTTATCTGACCGCTGGCTCAAGCACAAAACGATCACCTTCGAAGAGATTGCCGGCAAAGGGAAAAATCAGCTCACCTTTAACCAGATTGCTCTCGAAGAGGCAGGACGCTACGCGGCGGAAGACGCTGACGTCACGCTGCAGCTGCACCTGAAAATGTGGCCAAAACTGCAGAAGCACGAAGGTCCGCTGAACGTGTTCCAGCATATCGAGATGCCGCTGGTGCCCGTGCTGTCACGCATTGAACGTAACGGCGTGAAAATAGACCCAACGGTGCTGCATAACCACTCCGGGGAGCTGGCGCAGCGCCTGACCGAGCTGGAGCAAAAAGCGCATGAGCTTGCAGGCGAGCCGTTTAACCTTTCTTCACCGAAGCAGCTGCAAACCATCCTGTTTGAAAAGCAGGGCATCAAGCCGCTGAAGAAAACCCCTGGCGGTGCGCCGTCAACCTCTGAAGAGGTGCTGGAAGAGCTGGCGCTGGATTATCCGCTGCCGAAAGTGATTCTGGAGTACCGTGGTCTCGCGAAGCTGAAGTCTACCTACACTGATAAGCTCCCGCTGATGATCAACCCGAAAACGGGCCGCGTGCATACCTCATACCATCAGGCTGTCGCGGCGACCGGTCGACTCTCATCAACCGATCCCAACCTGCAGAATATCCCGGTACGTAACGAAGAAGGCCGTCGTATTCGCCAGGCTTTCATCGCTCCAGAGGATTATCTGATTGTCTCGGCGGACTACTCGCAAATTGAGCTGCGCATTATGGCGCACCTGTCCCGTGACAAAGGCCTGTTGAGCGCATTTGCCGAAGGGAAGGATATCCACCGGGCAACCGCGGCAGAAGTCTTCGGTTTGCCGCTGGACAGCGTGACCAACGAACAGCGCCGCAGCGCTAAGGCGATCAACTTCGGTCTGATTTACGGCATGAGTGCATTCGGGCTTTCGCGCCAGCTCAACATTCCGCGTAAAGAGTCGCAGAAGTATATGGATCTCTACTTCGAGCGTTATCCGGGGGTGCTGGAATATATGGAACGCACTCGCGCGCAGGCGAAGGAGAAAGGTTATGTCGAAACCCTTGATGGTCGCCGTCTCTACTTACCTGACATCAAATCCAGCAACGCGGCGCGTCGCGCTGGCGCAGAGCGTGCGGCGATCAACGCCCCGATGCAGGGTACCGCGGCGGACATTATTAAGCGTGCAATGATCGCCGTTGATGCCTGGCTGGAGAAAGAGAAGCCTCGCGTGAAAATGATCATGCAGGTACACGATGAACTGGTATTTGAAGTGCACAAAGAGGACCTCGACGCCGTGTCGAAGAAGATCCACGAACTGATGGAAAGCAGCATGACGCTTGACGTGCCGTTGCTGGTGGAAGTGGGAAGTGGTGAAAACTGGGATCAGGCTCACTAATGGTTCTTCGCATAACGCGCCTTTTATGTAAGTTTGCAACATAACAACGCGCGTTTTGTGACGATCATTAGAATTCCCTATGTAAAGAATGAAAAAAAACTACAAAAAGTGCTTTTTCTGCAGCACAAAAAGGGGTAGAGTTATCGGCGTAGGGTACAGAGGTAAGATGTTCTATCTTTCAGACCTTTTACTTCACGTAATCGGATTTGGCTGAATATTTTAGCCGCCCCAGTCAGTAATGACTGGGGCGTTTTTTATTGCGGCAAAGAAAAATTCAGGCAAAAAAAACGCGGCCATCGCCGCGCTCGGTATTACTCTTCTTCCGCTTCCGTCGCGGGTTCCAGCTCGCTAAACCAGGTGTCGAGCTTCTGACGCAGCTTGTCCACGCCCTGCTTTTTCAGCGAGGAGAACGGCTCAACCTGCACGTCACCGTTGAACGCCAGCACCGCTTCGCGAACCATATTCACCTGCGCTTTGCGCGCGCCGCTTGCCAGCTTATCGGCTTTCGTCAGCAGCACCAGCACGGCGATATCGCTTGCCACAGCCCAGTCGATCATCTGCTGATCCAGATCTTTCAGGGGATGGCGAATATCCATCAGCACCACCAGACCTTTCAGGCACAGGCGTTTTTCCAGGTATTCCCCCAGCGCACGCTGCCACTTGATTTTCATCTCTTCCGGTACCTGCGCGTAACCGTAGCCCGGTAAGTCGACCAGGCGTTTGCCCTCTGCGACTTCAAACAGGTTGATGAGCTGGGTACGGCCAGGTGTTTTTGAGGTACGCGCCAGGCTCTTCTGATTGGTCAGCGTATTCAGGGCGCTGGACTTCCCCGCATTGGAGCGGCCAGCAAAGGCCACTTCAATACCGGTATCAGAAGGGAGGTGGCGAATATCGGGCGCACTGGTGACAAAATGCGTCTGTTGGTAGTTCCAGGTAGTCACGTGGTCGTCTCCAAAATCGTAATCTGAGGGGGATTATACCTGAATGCAGGCAAAAGGCTTTTCTGATTGCCAGGACTTGTAGGCGAATGCCCCAACCAGTGTGAGAGATCGGCCAGAGAGGCTATGGGAGATTTCAGAGAATTCGCAGGCGTCAAAAAAGCCAAACTGTTTTAAATCATAAGCTTATTCCCGGGTAATTGTCTGAAAATCCCTTTTTGTACCGTTTCGTTGCTTGTTAGTTTAACGGAACAAGGTAAAGTGTGCGTCAGGGCGAGGAAGCCAACAGGATATCGACTTAAGGATTAGGGTCAGGAGCGCCAGGAGGCGAAGACGCAGGATTGTCAGGATGACCAGCGCCTGGAGGCGTTTAAACAGGAAAGGGAACCGTATCACGGACGGTATTAGCCAAGGGATAAACAGGGTTTGTTGTTGGCAAACACGGAATGTCTGACCCGCTAAGGGTTGTGAGTCAGGAAAAAAGGCGACAGATTGCTCTGTCGCCTTTTTTCTTTGCTTGCTTTCTGCTAGATTTCGCCGCAATTCTATACTGAAGAAAACGACTTAAAGATAAAACATCATGAAAAAACCAACCTCCGCTGCGGGCGCGAAACGCCCTGCAAAAGCACGCCGCAAAACGCGCGAAGAACTGAACCAGGAAGCGCGCGATCGCAAACGCGACAAAAAACATCGCGGTCATGCTGCGGGTAGCCGTGCCAACGGTGGTGGTGCAGCGGGCGCTTCTGCAAAAGGCAAACAGCAGAAAGATCCTCGTATCGGCAGTAAAACTCCCATTCCACTGGGCGTGACAGACACCCCGGTCACTAAGCAGCACAAACCAAAGAGCGAGAAACCTATGCTTTCACCGCAGGCTGAGCTGGATTTGCTGGAGAACGATGAGCGCCTGGACGCGCTGCTGGAACGTCTTGAAGAGGGTGAAACCCTGACCGCCGAAGAGCAGTCATGGGTGGATGCCAAACTGGATCGCATCGACGAGCTGATGCAGAAGCTGGGCCTGTCTTACGATGACGAAGACGACGAAGAAGAAGACGAAAAGCAGGAAGATATGATGCGTCTTCTGAAGGGTGGAAACTAACATTTGCACCCGGCAGGCACGATAGTCCTGCTTATAACCCTTCCGGTTATATGTTATCTGGTGTGGTTATTCGTTAAACTACGGCGGTTGTCGCGGCGACAGAAGTGGCTGCGCACCCGAGTGATGGCCCGCGATGGGGCCAGAACGGGCCGCCGTATACGAACGCGACACCAACGGAAGGAGTGAGCATGTCAGCACCAACTATCGACTGGGATTTGGCCCTAATCCAGAAATATAACTATTCCGGGCCGCGTTATACGTCATACCCCACCGCGCTGGAGTTCTCCGATGCCTTCGGAGAGCGTGATTTCCAGCAGGCTGTCGCGCGCTATCCTGAGCGTCCGCTGTCTCTCTACGTCCATATTCCGTTCTGCCATAAGCTGTGTTACTTCTGCGGCTGCAATAAAATCGTGACCCGTCAGCAGCATAAAGCCGACCAGTACCTTGATGCGCTCGAACAAGAAATTGTGCATCGCGCGCCGCTGTTTGCTGGCCGTCACGTCAGCCAGCTTCACTGGGGCGGCGGTACGCCAACCTATCTGAATAAAGCGCAAATAAGCCGCCTGATGACCCTGCTGCGCGGCAATTTCAGTTTTAACGCCGACGCTGAAATCTCGATCGAAGTCGATCCGCGTGAAATTGAGCTGGATGTACTGGATCACTTACGCGCCGAAGGCTTCAATCGTCTGAGCATGGGCGTGCAGGATTTCAATAAAGAGGTTCAGCGTCTGGTGAATCGCGAGCAGGACGAAGAATTTATCTTTGCCTTACTCAATCACGCGCGTGAGATTGGCTTCACCTCGACCAATATTGACCTGATTTACGGCCTGCCAAAGCAAACGCCGGAAAGCTTCGCCTTCACCCTGAAGCGCGTGGCCGAACTCAACCCGGACCGCCTGAGCGTCTTTAACTACGCGCATCTGCCGACGCTGTTTGCTGCCCAGCGCAAAATCAAAGATGCCGATCTGCCTTCTGCCCAGCAGAAGCTGGATATCCTGCAGGAAACGATCACCTCGCTGACCGAAACCGGCTATCAGTTTATCGGGATGGATCACTTTGCCCGTCCGGATGACGAACTGGCGATAGCTCAGCGCGAAGGGGTCCTGCACCGCAACTTCCAGGGCTACACGACCCAGGGCGATACCGATTTGCTGGGAATGGGCGTCTCCGCCATCAGCATGATTGGCGACTGCTACGCGCAAAACCAGAAAGAACTGAAGCTGTATTACCAGCAGGTTGATGAGACGGGCAACGCGCTGTGGCGCGGCATTGCATTAACGCGCGACGACTGTATCCGCCGCGATGTGATTAAGGCGCTTATCTGCAACTTCCGTCTCGATTTCAGCGACGTGGAAGCGCATTGGGAGCTGAACTTCAGCGATTATTTCGCAGAAGACCTGAAGCTTCTGGCGCCGCTGGCGAAAGATGGGCTGGTGGATGTGTCGGAGAGCGCGATTGAGGTCACGCCGAAAGGGCGTCTGTTGATCCGTAATATCTGCATGTGCTTCGACGCGTATCTGCGTCAGAAAGCGCGACTGCAGCAGTTCTCGCGGGTGATTTAAGCCGCAAAAGCGCAAACGTAGGCCGGGTAAGGCGAAGCCGCCACCCGGCTTTTACGTTCAACCCCGCTAGCTAAACAGCCCAACCAGCGCCGCACACAACATAGCCGCAACGGCGGTTTGTGGCGTGTGGCTTTCAGCGGCTCCGCTAGAGAGCATATTCACGATTGTTTCCAGCATGATGTTCACCCCCAATTTCCGGGCACGATCATACAAAACTCATCGGAACAGTAAAGCGCAAAATAACGGCGATTTGCGCTCAATTAATAACCTTTACACTTCGGGGACGATCACTCCATTCCCAGCTCTTTAAGCTTGCGCGTCAGGGTATTACGTCCCCATCCCAACAGGCGAGCGGCTTCCTGCTTGTGACCCTGCGTATGACGAAGCGCGGTAGTTAACAGCGTACGCTCCATCTCTGGCTGAGCTTCAGACAGCAGGTTTTGATGACCGGAACGCAACGCGCGGTCGGCCCACTGCGCCAGCAGCGTCGCCCAGCTGTCCGGCAGCGCGTGCCCGGTAGTGCTTTCAGGCGCGGTCGCTTCAAACAGCTCAGCGGGTAAATCCTGAATCAGCACTTCCTGCCCGGCGGCCATCACGGTTAACCAACGGCAGGTGTTTTCCAGCTGACGCACGTTGCCCGGCCACGCCAGGCGCGTCAGAGCGGCATCGGTTTCCGGGTGAAGCTGCTTGGCTTCCACACCCAGCTCGCGGGCGGCCACCTGCAGAAAATGACGCGCCAGGCGGGGAATATCTTCCCGACGCTCACGCAGCGGCGGCAGATGAACGCGGATGACGTTCAGGCGATGGAATAAATCCTCACGGAATTTCCCTTCCTGCACGCGTTGCTCCAGGTTCTGGTGGGTCGCGGCGATAATGCGCACGTCTACCTTCACCGGCGCATAGCCGCCCACGCGGTAAAACTGTCCGTCGGCCAGCACGCGCAGCAGGCGGGTCTGGACATCCAGCGGCATATCGCCAATTTCGTCCAGGAACAACGTGCCACCGTCAGCCTGTTCGAAACGCCCCTGACGAATGGTATTAGCGCCGGTAAATGCCCCTTTTTCATGGCCGAACAGTTCGGACTCAATCAAATCCTTCGGGATCGCCGCCATATTCAGAGCGATAAACGGCGCTTTTGCCCGCGGGCTGTGGCGATGCAATGCATGCGCCACAAGCTCTTTACCGGTTCCCGATTCACCGTTAATCAATACGCTGATGGACGAGCGGGACAAACGACCGATAATGCGAAACACGTCCTGCATCGCCGGCGCTTCGCCGATGATGTCTGTCGTTGGCCCAAAATCGGGTGCGTGGCGCGGCTGCTGCTGCTCCTGATAATGGCTAATCGCGCGCTCAACCAGCGCCACCGCTTCGTCAATATCAAACGGTTTGGGCAGGTAATCGAACGCCCCTTGCTGATAGGCGCTCACTGCGGCATCCAGATCGGAATGCGCGGTCATTATGATGACCGGAAGCATAGGGTGGCGTTGTTTGATCTGCTTTAACAGCGCCAGCCCGTCCATGCCCGGCATACGAATATCCGAAAGCAGAACATCCGGCGTTTTAGTGGTGAGTGCATCGAGCACTTCGCTGCCGCTCTCAAACGTCGTGCAGCTTAATCCTGCCCCTGTGAGCGCGCGTTCAAGCACCCAACGGATGGAGCTATCGTCATCGACTACCCAGACTATCCCTCGTTGCATAAACGTCACCTTTATTTTTTAATCGGCAGGAAAACCGAAAACTCGGTATGTCCCGGCCAACTGGTAAATTCAATTTTCCCGGAGTGTTGATCGATCAAACTGCGGGCAATGGATAAGCCCAGGCCGGTCCCGCCTTCGCGACCGCTTACCATCGGGTAGAACAGGGTATCCTGCAGATGCGATGGAATGCCGGGCCCGTTATCCTCAACGTCGATTCGGGCCGCCAGCCGGTAGCGCACGCCGTGTAACGTGAGCTGGAAGGCGGTGCGGGTGCGTAAAATAATCTCGCCCCCTTCAGGCCCCAGCGCCTGCAGGGCATTACGCACAATATTCAACAGGACCTGCTCAATCTGGTCCGGATCATGGGCCAGTTCCGGCAGGCTTGGGTCGTAATCACGTACCAGCGTGACGTTCTCCGGCAACTCCATTGAGACGAGCTTCACCACCCGTTCAGCCACTTTATGGATGCTTTCAGTGACGTGCATTCCCGGCTGCTGCGGACCAAGAAGACGGTCTACCAGATTTCGCAGACGGTCCGCCTGCTCAATGATGACGTTGGTGTACTCCGCCAGCGCGGGATCGGGGAGTGCCTTGGTCAGAAGCTGCGCCGCGCCGCGTAATCCACCCAACGGGTTTTTGATTTCATGCGCCAGACCGCGCACCAGGTCACGGGCGGCAATTTGCTGCGCATGCTGAAGCTGCTCCTGGCTCAGTCGACGCTGATTATCCATCGGCGCCATTTCCAGCAGGATCATCCCATCGGGAAGACGCTGCGCGGTCAGCGACAGAATGTGCGAGCGCCCGTCGATCACCAGCGTCACTTCGTTATCGGTAAACCCCTGGCCAGCCTGCAAACTTTCCTGCATCAGGCCAATATTCAGCGAAAAATAGCTCAGGAGTTCAGGAAGCGGGGTGCCGAACAGTTTACGTGCGCTTTGGGCGAGCAGCTGCTGCGCCGCCGGGTTGGCGTAATGAACGGCCAGCTCGTCATCGACCAGCAAAATGCTGTTAATCAAAGAATTGAGGATCTGCCCAGCATCGGGCAGCGTGCCAGTTGCCATTCAGCAGTCTCCTGGAGTTGTTGCACTGTTTTAGTGCAGTATAGCGTTTTCGGCGTAAATAGCGCGTGAGATCAGTTTGTTGGTGGAGAAAAAAGCCCATCCGGAGATGGGCTAAAAGTTTCCACGGCAACTACCCCCGGCGCTTGTCACGCCGGGTAAAACAACTTTATTAAACGCTGTAGTACAGCTCGAACTCAACCGGGTGTGGCGTCATACGCACACGGTCGTTCTCTTCAATACGCAGGGCGATGTAAGCGTCAATCGCTTCATCAGTGAACACACCACCTGCAGTCAGGAACTCGCGGTCTGCGTCCAGCGCCTGCAGGGCTTCTTCCAGAGAGCCAGCAACCTGTGGGATCTCTTTCGCTTCTTCTGGCGGCAGGTCGTACAGGTTTTTGTCCATCGCTTCGCCCGGGTGGATCTTGTTCTTAATACCGTCCAGACCGGCCATCAGCAGTGCTGCGAAGCACAGGTATGGGTTAGCCGCTGGATCCGGGAAGCGCACTTCGATACGACGTGCTTTAGGAGACGCCACCACAGGAATACGGATAGAAGCAGAACGGTTACGTGCAGAGTAGGCCAGCATCACTGGCGCTTCGTAGCCCGGGACCAGACGCTTGTAGGAGTTAGTGGTTGGGTTCGCCAGGGCGTTGATCGCTTTAGCGTGTTTGATAACACCACCGATGTAGTGCAGCGCCTGCTCGGACAGACCGGCATATTTGTCGCCAGAGAACAGGTTGGTACCGTTCTTGGACAGAGACATGTGGCAGTGCATACCGGAACCGTTATCGCCAAACATTGGTTTTGGCATGAAGGTCGCGGTTTTACCGAAACGGTGCGCAACGTTGTGCACAACGTATTTGTAAATCTGAATCTCATCAGCTTTCTTGGTCATGGTGTTAAAGCGGGTAGCGATTTCGTTCTGGCCAGCAGTCGCCACTTCGTGGTGGTGCGCTTCAACAACCAGGCCCATCTCTTCCATGATCATACACATGGTAGAACGGATGTCCTGTGAAGAATCGACCGGAGGAACCGGGAAGTAACCGCCTTTCACGCCAGGACGGTGACCTTTGTTACCACCTTCGTATTTGGTGGAAGAGTTCCATGCACCTTCGATGTCATCGATAGCCACGTGGGAACCAGAAATTGAAGCGCCGAAACGGATGTCGTCAAACAGGAAGAACTCTGGCTCTGGTCCGAACAGAACGGTGTCTGCGATGCCGGTAGAACGCAGGTACTCTTCAGCACGTTTTGCGATAGAACGTGGGTCACGGTCGTAGCCCTGCAGCGTGCCTGGCTCGAGGATGTCGCAACGGATGATCAGGGTTGGTTCTTCGAAGAACGGGTCAATGAGCGCAGTGGTCGCGTCCGGCATCAGAACCATGTCGGATTCGTTAATGCCTTTCCAGCCACCAATGGAGGAGCCGTCAAACATTTTGCCTTCTTCGAAGAATTCGGCGTTCACCTGATGAGCAGGGATTGTGACGTGCTGTTCTTTACCTTTGGTATCGGTGAAGCGCAGATCAACAAACTTCACTTCATGTTCGTTCAGCATCGTCAAAACGTGTTCAGCGGACATACTTAACTCTCCAGATTGGTCATTGTCGTCGTGGTAACGAGGTCTTCAATTTCTGTTTGTACTGGCTGGTGCCATGTATTTTTTATAAAGCGAAATCTGTGCCAACTTTTAAAACACCCCAAAAAGGCGTTATCATGCGCACCATAGTGCAAAAGGGCTGCACCACGATGGATTTGTTGCACCAGTATAGTGCTTCAATGTGAACATTGAGCACCATATTGGTGCAATTTACGTTAAAGAGCCCTTTTACCGCTCCGTGAAAGCGATCACAAAGCATCCCTGCATGACTTGTTTGCGGGGGATGTTTGTGATCCTGTTTTGTAGTGCGATTAATCCGTGTACAATAACGCGCTATTTCTAAATGCCTGAGGCAAAGTTGTGATCGAAAATTTGCGTAACATCGCCATCATCGCGCACGTAGACCATGGTAAAACTACCCTGGTTGACAAGCTGCTGCAGCAATCCGGTACGTTTGATGCGCGTGCCGAAACCCAAGAACGCGTGATGGACTCCAACGATTTGGAGAAAGAGCGTGGGATTACCATCCTCGCGAAAAACACCGCGATTAAATGGAATGACTACCGTATCAACATCGTTGATACCCCAGGGCACGCCGACTTCGGTGGTGAAGTTGAACGTGTAATGTCCATGGTAGACTCCGTTCTGCTGGTCGTTGACGCAATGGATGGCCCAATGCCACAGACGCGCTTCGTGACCAAAAAAGCTTTTGCCCATGGTCTGAAGCCAATCGTTGTTATCAACAAAGTTGACCGCCCTGGCGCGCGTCCTGACTGGGTTGTTGACCAGGTCTTCGACCTGTTCGTTAACCTCGACGCGACCGACGAGCAGCTGGACTTCCCTATCGTTTACGCCTCTGCGCTGAACGGTATCGCAGGTCTGGACCACGAAGACATGGCTGAAGACATGACCCCGCTGTATCAGGCGATTGTTGACCGTGTTCCTGCGCCAAACGTCGATCTCGACGGTACCCTGCAGATGCAGATCTCTCAGCTCGACTACAACAACTACGTTGGCGTAATCGGCATTGGTCGTATCAAGCGCGGTAAAGTGAAGCCTAACCAGCAGGTTACTATCATCGATAGCGAAGGCAAAACCCGTAACGGTAAAGTTGGTAAAGTGCTGACTCACCTGGGTCTTGAGCGTATCGAGAGCGACATCGCTGAAGCGGGCGACATTATCGCTATCACCGGTCTGGGTGAACTGAACATCTCCGACACCATCTGCGATCCGCAGAACGTCGAAGCGCTGCCAGCCCTGTCCGTTGATGAACCAACCGTATCCATGTTCTTCAACGTCAACACCTCTCCGTTCTGTGGTAAAGAAGGTAAGTTCGTTACCTCTCGTCAGATCCTTGACCGCCTGAACAAAGAGCTGGTGCACAACGTTGCGCTGCGCGTTGAAGAAACCGAAGACGCTGATGCATTCCGCGTTTCGGGTCGTGGTGAGCTGCACCTGTCTGTTCTGATCGAAAACATGCGTCGTGAAGGTTTCGAAATGGCGGTTTCCCGTCCGAAAGTAATCTTCCGCGAAATCGACGGCCGTAAACAAGAGCCGTTCGAAAACGTGACGCTGGACGTTGAAGAGCAGCACCAGGGTTCTGTGATGCAGGCTCTGGGTGAGCGTAAAGGCGATCTGAAAAACATGAATCCAGATGGCAAAGGCCGCGTACGTCTCGACTACGTGATCCCAAGCCGTGGCCTGATCGGCTTCCGTTCAGAGTTCATGACCATGACCTCCGGTACCGGTCTGCTGTACTCCACCTTCAGCCACTACGACGACGTTCGTCCGGGCGAAGTGGGCCAGCGTAACAACGGCGTGCTGATCTCCAACGGTCAGGGTAAAGCGGTTGCGTTTGCGCTGTTCGGTCTGCAGGATCGCGGTAAGCTGTTCCTGGGTCACGGTGCTGAAGTTTATGAAGGCCAGATCATCGGTATTCACAGTCGTTCTAACGACCTGACCGTAAACTGCCTGACCGGTAAGAAACTGACCAACATGCGTGCGTCCGGTACTGACGAAGCAACGGTTCTGGTTCCACCGATCAAGATGACTCTGGAGCAGGCTCTGGAATTCATCGATGATGACGAACTGGTAGAAGTGACTCCACAGTCAATTCGTATCCGTAAACGTCACCTGACCGAGAACGATCGTAAACGTGCTATGCGCGGTGCGAAAGAAGACTAATACGGTCAATCTATAGGCCGGGTAAGCGCACGCGCCACCCGGCAGGTAAAAAGCCGCTGATCCCTCAGCGGCTTTTTTATTCGATGATCGCCAGAATTCTTCATTACCCGGGGACGTTATGTCCCAACGCTATCTTTTTCCTGCGAAATTCACGGATTAGGGTAACTCTGCTCCATTTATCACGAACACCCGATCTGCCGATGAAATCGTGGTTTCGCGATGCGCGATAATAATCCTCGTAATGTTCATCGCCTGTATAGACTGATTGACCTGACTTTCACTGGTTTTATCAAGGTGGCTGGTCGCCTCGTCCATGAATAAAATACCCGGTTTACGGTATAATGCCCGGGCAATATAAATCCGCTGTTTTTGACCGCCGGACAACCCTTCCCCAAGTTCACCAATCAGTGTCTCGTAACCCATTGGTAGCTTTAAAATGTCATTATGAATATGGCTTGCGATAGCGCATTGCACCATCCACTGCTCGTCAATGTCAGGCCGAAAACCGGCGATATTCTCTTTGATTGAGCCTGAAAACAGCTTATCTTCCTGCATGATACAGGCAATGCGTTCAGCATAATGCTCGAAACCAAGTTGCTTAATATCAATGCCATTAATTCGGACGCAGCCGTTCGACGGTTCGAATAAACCGCACAACACTTTCATCAAGGTGCTTTTACCTGAACCCGATACGCCCGTAATAGCAATACTCTCTCCGGCATGAATGGTCAGATTCAGTTTGCTGAAGATAGGGTCCGCATGGTTATCATAACGGTAAGTCAGATCCTGAGTTTCGAGCGTTAAGGCTCCGTGTGGTAAACGCAGCGGGCTGGTGGCCGTTGAAGAAGATGCTTCCTGCAGCGCAATATCGGCAACGCGTTCATTGTGTAAGTTGATGATCTTCAGCTGAATGATAAAGTTGATCAGGGCATTTATTCGGTCATAGAACTGACTCCTGAAGGTGTTAAATGCGATAAACATACCGATGGTTAAATGACTATCCATCATCAGCCTGCCGCTAACCCACAGGATAACAATTTGGTCGCAGGCGGCGATAAAAGAGACGACGCCACCAAAGAAAAGATCCATTCGCGTCAAACGAATGCCTGTATTGACCTTATCTGAAAAAAGATTAAACCAGTTATTGATTCTCAGGTCAGTCATCCCCTGAATCTTAATCGTCGCGATACCGTACAGGGTTTCCATAAAATAAGAATTAAGGCGTGCTTCCTTGATTAACTCTTCTTCGGATAGCTGGCGATAGTATCGATAGGTAGCAAACCGAATGAAGGTGTATATTGCGGTAAAAGAGACCACTATCATGCTGAGCTGCAGGTTGTATAAAAACATCATTACCAGCAAACCCATGAGCATTAGCGTATCAATAATGCTACCAGTCAAACCTGTGGTAAAAGTGGCCCGTATAACATCAAGCGAGTGGAAGCGAGACTGAATGTCCCCCAGTTTGCGTCTTTCAAAATAGGTGGTCGGTAGCTTAATAAGGTGAGAAAAGAGGCTAAAACTCCACTGGACGTCGATGAGTGTTCCCAGTATCAGCGTGGTCCAGGAGCGTATGACACTGACCGTCAAACGTAACAGAATCAGAATAAACAACCCAAGACAGATGATATTAAGTAAACCGTAATCTCCGGATGCAATCACATTATCCGTGACTAATTGTGTCCCCACTGGCATTAGCAGGCTGATCAACTCAATCACCAGCGATAAGAAAAATACCTTCGTCAGTGAAGTTATCAGTCCATTGATATTCTTTAATAACGTGGTCGCTTTTAACCTGTTTTGCTTCTTTTGAACTGAGAAAGTGGTTCCCGGCCATACCTCAAGCACAACACCAGTAAAATGTTGGGACAATTCGGGCATGCTAATCACCCGTCGTCCAAACGCAGGGTCGTGGATCACCGCGCTGTTCTTATCGACCTTAATCAGTACGACAAAATGGTTAAAATCCCAATGCAATATGCAGGGCTTACGCACGTCATGTAATTCCTGAAGGTCCACGGACAATGCGCGTGACGACATCTCCAGTTCACTGGCAATTGCTTTTATCGCATTGAGGTTGACCCCACGTGATGACAAATTGAATTGTTGCCGGAGTTGCAGTAGATCCACCTGCTTGCCATAAAAACTGCATATCATTGAAAGACAGGCTAGGCCACATTCGGACGCTTCGGTTTGAAAGACAACTGGGATGCGTTTAAATATTTTCAGATCCAACTTGCGCAGCAGCGTCTCAAGTGTATAAAGATTATTCATTACCTGCGTCCGTTACGCTCATTTTCATTTCGTAAAATGGCGATAATAACCACTCATAGATATGTCTCTTTTCAAGGAAAAGAGAAATCTGCGCTTTGGCTCCCTGGCTCAGTGAGAGTTGTTTTCCATGAACTTGCACAGACTGTAGGTCAGGTTTGATCATGATTTTGTACCAGGACTTTTTATCGTCATAGAATTCATGTGCGATGGTCTGCTTTGACAGGAGTTCTGGCTTCGATGCCGGAAGCCTGGATATTGCTGATATTGATGCCCTGAACTGACCAAATTTTTCATAAGGAAAGGCGTCGTAACTAACATTAACGCGCTGGCCAATCGCCAGATAAGGAAGAACTTCATCCGGAACCCAGGTTTCGAGATAGCATGGAGAATGGATATTCTGCTGAACTCGCGCCAGTACATCGCCTGCGCCGATCATCTTACCTTGCGCCGTATTGATGGAGTCGATTAAGCCATCGGCTGTTGCCACGATGACATAATTACCTTCCGCTTCTGTATTTAACTTTTCTTTTTGCAGTTCGTATATTTTTTGCTCAAGCTGGTAAATCTGTTGGTCATAATCAGCGCTCTGGGACTGGATTTGCTGATTGAGCGCATCGATCTGAACCTGGTCCTGTGATTTTCTGGCGACCAGGTCAGAAACATTGCTCTGCTGTTGATAGAGTAGTGCGTTTTGACTGCTCATCTGGTCTTTGGTGACCAGACCTTTTTCCTGATAACCACGGTAATCGTTAACGTTCTTCTCAATCTGATGCAGTTCCCGCTCAGCCTGCACCAGTAGCCCAGATGAGGTATTAAAACTGGACTGATAATGATCTTTTTGAGTCGTCAGCGCGTTGAGCGTACGGTTTTTCGAAGAGTTCAAATTTGCCATCATTACGCTGATACTCTTTATCTGTAGCGCGATCTCCTTTTTTTTATTCTCATCAACCAGGCCTGATTGCGTCGATACACCTGAATGAATGAGAAAGAGGGCGTCACCTTTTTTTACGCGATCGCCTTCATTAACAAAACTCTGCACGACTGTACCCTGCATTGATGCAGAGATATTCACCGAGCCAGGGAAAGTGGTTATTTCACCGTGAACGATGACGCGACGGGTGTAGGAACCTTTGGTAATAAAAATAGAAATGGAAGCAATAAAAAAAATGCTGAGCAATATAATAAAAGCAAAAGGGATGCCCGGCAGAAGAACGGCTTTCCCTTCCCACCGGGTACTCTGATATTCAATAGCTTCCTTGCGAAACATATCTGGCCTCCTGCGGGGTGGAAATAGCCGCCAAATATCAGCGGCTATGAGTTATAATGGTTCAGGAATTAATGTCTACCGTGATCATTACCCTGGCGGCCACCGCCACTTTTCGAACCACCATTACCTTTTGATGAACCACCGCTTTTACCACCAACGTTAACCGAGCAACCACCGCTAAAGGATGTGCTTTCAGAGTGAGAACCATCTTTGTTAGTGGTGCTGGTGTGAGAATAGCTGCCATTACAACCAGCGCTACCACCACCGAACATCCCACCAATCGCACTACCGATAGAACCCCACATTCCTGCACCGCTGACGTTACTTAATTCACTTTCATTGAGTTCACGCATTATTAATTTTCCTTGCAATAGTGAGCAAAAGGTATACCCATAATATCCATAGACTTTTTCCATACCATTTCACCATCCGTGAATGAAATGTTTTTTACGCCAAAACGCGTAAAATCCTTTTCGCTGTACGTCGACAGACCTGTGTCTGGATCACCAATATTTTCTTTTTGCCCGCAAAGTGGCATCATCCATGACACATTTATATCTTTGTAGAATGCTTTATCCGTTTTTCTTATTTCTGAGAAAATGCGATCTGTTATCGCTGTGTCTGTATTGATTTCTCCGTTAACCGTAGTTGTTAACTTATTGTCATCAGAATTAGGCGACCCATGGAAACCAATAATGGAACCATAGTTGATGATTTTGTTTTTTGCCGCTGGGAAAAGATAGTTAGCACAGGAAGAAAGGCATAATCGCCTGACCTCAATGTTAATTTCTTTATCATGAATAACTTGTGCTATTTTTATTGCAGTTTCGACATCGCCACCACCACTGTTTATGGATATCGTTCTGACAGGGATAAGGTTTTTTCTGATAAGCCCCACAATGATTTTGTCATCATCTTTGGATATGTTTCCGTCGATATATAACGTATCAAAAACGAGGTGGGTTGAAAGTTTTGGTTCAAGCCCTTGCTTCACAATCAGTTGGCTAGAGAGTTGATATAAAATATCTCTGCTGGCTTTTTTAAATCGGTAGGCATTGTATGAATAAATAGCGAATGCGCAGAGTATTGCTATTAATACGGCACTGAGGACGTATCCCTTTTTAATCTTCACGAAAGTGCAGCTCCATGTGTAAAGTAATGTAAACTTAGCATTATAAAAAAGAAGATAAATAGAGTATTTGTATCTAAATGTAAATTTAAGTAAAGTAAACTTGTTGCAATTTCTCGCAAAGCCGCGAGAAATGGGATTGCCATGGAAAAAACTGGGGGAATATGGTGATGAGAAAAAGCTTATGGAAGCGTTTTTCTATAATTTTTTGCAAAATGAACTAAAACGTATATCTTCGCAAAAACGCACTTAAATAAAACTCATCCCAGCCTATCGCCCGAAAGCCAATATCATCTTCCCGGGCTAAATTTTTGTTCTTCATACTGCTCCCTCTCAGCTGAATCTCGTGCATAGCCAAACTTTATCTTTCCCGCTACAGTTACCTCTCCACGGCGAGCAGGAGATAACCATGCTTTATATCTTTGATTTAGGAAACGTAATCGTCGATATCGATTTTAATCGCGTGCTGGGTGCGTGGAGCGACTTTAGCCGCGTGCCGCTGGCAACGTTAAAGCAAAATTTCGCGATGGGCGAGACCTTCCATCAGCATGAGCGGGGCGAGATCAGTGATGAGGAATTCGCGGAACGTTTCTGTCAGGAGATGGATCTACCGTTAAGCTACGAGCAGTTTTCCCACGGCTGGCAGGCGGTATTTGTCGCCATTCGGCCTGAGGTGATCGACATCATGCACAAACTGCGCGAGCAGGGGCATCGGGTCGTTGTGCTATCAAATACCAACCGTCTGCACACGACGTTCTGGCCTGAGGAATACCCTGAAGTTAAGGCGGCGGCAGATAAGATCTATCTTTCGCAGGAGATGGGTATGCGTAAGCCTGAAGCGCGAATTTATCAGGCTGTTCTGCAGGCAGAGGGATTCACCGCGGCCGATGCGGTCTTTTTCGATGACAACGCCGATAATATAGAGGGAGCTAATCAGTTGGGTATCACGTCAATTCTGGTGACCGGAAAAGAGACGATACCAAACTACTTTGCGAAGCAGCTATGCTAAAAACCGTTCATCAAAAAGCCACGCACCATACTCGCCCGCTGCGGGCCTGGCTGAAACTGCTCTGGCACCGGATTGATGAGGACAATATGACCACGCTGGCGGGTAACCTCGCCTACGTGTCATTGCTCTCGTTAGTGCCGCTGGTGGCGGTCATCTTTGCCCTGTTCTCCGCCTTTCCGATGTTTGCGGACGTCAGCGTGCAGCTTCGTCATTTTGTCTTCGCGAATTTCATTCCGGCAACCGGGGATGTTATCCAGAACTACATTGAGCAGTTTGTTGCCAATTCCAGCAAGATGACTGCTGTGGGGGCATGCGGGCTTATCGTCACCGCGCTGCTGTTGATGTACGCCATCGATAACGCGCTGAACACGATCTGGCGGAGCAAAAAAGCGCGGCCAAAGGTCTATTCCTTTGCCGTATACTGGATGATCCTCACGCTGGGGCCGCTGCTGGCCGGGGCGAGCCTGGCGATCAGTTCGTATCTCCTTTCCTTGCGCTGGGCGAGTGATTTAAACGGCGTAATTGATAATGCGCTTCGCATCTTCCCGTTGATCCTGTCGTGGCTCTCGTTCTGGCTGCTCTATAGCGTCGTGCCGACCACGCGCGTGCCTAACCGTGATGCTGTCGTGGGGGCGCTGGTGGCGGCGTTGCTTTTTGAGCTCGGTAAAAAAGGGTTTGCCCTCTACATCACCATGTTTCCGTCCTATCAGCTTATTTACGGCGTGCTGGCGGTGATCCCCATTTTGTTTGTCTGGGTCTACTGGACCTGGTGTATCGTCTTGCTTGGTGCTGAAATAACTGTCACTCTCGGTGTATACCGCGAACTTAAAAAAGCAGCAGCAGCTGAAAAACAACAAGAAGCAGACCAACCATGATTGCATTGATACAGCGCGTAACCCGTGCCAGCGTCACCGTGGAGGGAGAGGTGACGGGTGAAATTGGCCCAGGACTTTTGGTGTTGTTAGGTGTCGAAAAGGATGACGACGAACAAAAAGCCAACCGCTTATGTGAGCGCGTGCTGGGCTACCGTATTTTCAGCGATGCGGAAGGCAAGATGAACCTGAACGTCCAGCAGGCGGGCGGCAGCGTGCTGGTAGTTTCCCAGTTTACGCTGGCAGCGGATACCGAGCGCGGCATGCGCCCGAGCTTCTCTAAAGGCGCCGCGCCGGATCGTGCAGAAGCACTTTACGAGTACTTTGTTGAGCGTTGTCGCCAGCAGGAAATGAATACGCAAACCGGACGATTCGCTGCAGATATGCAGGTGTCGCTGGTGAACGATGGCCCCGTCACATTCTGGCTCCAGGTATGAGCATACTGGCGGCGTGGCCGCGGGTAACAAGAGAGAGTACAGCTATGTATCACCTTCGAGTACCGCAAACGGAAGAAGAGTTAGACGCTTATTACCAGTTCCGCTGGGAAATGCTGCGCAAGCCACTGCATCAGCCAAAAGGCTCTGAACGCGACGCCTGGGACGCGATGGCCCACCATCAGATGGTGATGGACGAAGAGGGTAACCTCGTCGCCGTCGGGCGTTTGTATATCAACGCCGATAACGAAGCGTCTATTCGCTTTATGGCGGTTCATCCCTCCGTGCAGGACAAAGGTCTGGGGACGCTAATGGCGATGACCCTGGAGTCCGTCGCCCGTCAGGAAGGCGTTAAGCGCGTCACCTGTAGCGCCCGCGAAGATGCCGTAGAATTCTTTGCCAAACTTGGTTTTGTGAATCAGGGGGAGATCACGACCCCGCAAACCACGCCGATTCGTCATTTTTTGATGATCAAACCCATCGCCACGCTGGACGATATTCTGCATCGCGCCGACTGGTGCGGACAGCTCCAGCAGGCCTGGTACCAGCACATTCCGCTCAGTGAAAAAATGGGCGTGCGTATTCAGCAGTACACCGGACAAAAATTTATTACCACCATGCCGGAAACCGGCAATCAGAACCCGCACCACACGCTGTTTGCCGGCAGCCTGTTCTCACTGGCCACGCTCACCGGCTGGGGGCTGATCTGGCTGATGCTGCGCGAGCGCCATCTGGGTGGCACCATCATTCTGGCCGATGCTCACATCCGCTATAGCGCACCGATCAGCGGCAAGCCGAGCGCGGTGGCCGATCTGGGGTCACTGGGCGGCGATCTGGACCGTCTGGCACGTGGCCGCAAGGCTCGCGTCCAAATGCAGGTTGAACTGTTTGGCGATAAAACACCGGGCGCGGTGTTTGAAGGCACCTATATCGTTCTTCCGGCGAAGCCCTTCGGCGCGTATGAAGAGGGTGGGAACGAGGAGGAGTAATCTCCTGTTCACTCTTACCGGGCGTGCTGAATTCGCCCGGCGATATCCCGCATAACATCTCGCGCTGACTGGCTGATGCCGCCAAGCTGAAAGAAGCCATGGATGACGCCCAGCCAGCGCTGAGCGGTACACTTCACACCCTGCTCCGTCAGATGCTGGAACAACATTTCGCCCTCATCGCAGAGCGGATCGTACTCTGCGGTAATAACGTGCACAGGCGGAAGACCGTAAAAATCATCGCGCCACAGCGGACTTGCTTCGGGGTGCTGGCGGTCGGTGTCAGCGAGGTACATTTCATACCCACTGAGCAGGGTATCGCGGGTGATGATGTAATCCGTGCCATTGAGGGCATAGCTTTCAAAACTGGCCGTGGCGTCGAGCATGGGGTAGATGAGTATGAGCTGCGCAGGTTGCCACAGCCCTTTAACCTTAAGCCGCAGCGCCGTTACCAGCGCAAGATGTCCCCCCGCGCTGTCTCCACAAAGGGTGAGCCGGTTCCTGTCGACGCCTAATTTGTCCGCATATTGCCATACCAGCTCAGCACCTCTTTCCGCATCGTCATGTGCGGCGGGGAAAGTATGCTCCGGCGCCAGCCTGTACTGAATCGCAATCACCCGACAATTGCCGTAGCAGGCTAACTGACGGAGTTGGTTGTCATGGGTATCAAAGCCGCCGCTGATAAAGCATCCGCCGTGGTAGTAGATGGCAGCAGGCAATATTTCAGGTGCATTGAGAGGTGAAAATACCCGAATGGTAAGACCCTCAAGAACAAGCGTCTCCACCTGTACGCGCGTTTCGGTCTCCCCGGCAAGCCCCGTGCTGGCAATATAGCCTGCTCGTCGCACCTCAATGCTCTGGCGACGTGACGAGGGTCGCCCTGCAGCGATAAATCCCTGAACCAGCTGTGCAATACCCTGTTCCAGCGCCATGAAAATTCCCTTTTACTGTATGGATGAACAGTTTTATAGCCTGGTTTGATTCAAAAGAAAACAAGAATATTGTTGCGGATAACAATCTGGAAAGCAGCCCGCAAACAGAAGGCAAACTATTGGCTGGGGCTTTAACCCTACTGAGAGAAAGTGTATGTTGCCTTGAAAATAGACAATAATGATATACTGAGGTGATATATGAGTTTACTGGCGGAGCTTAACATGGGCAGAATTCTGATCGATTTGTCGGATGACGTTATTCAACGTCTCGATAACCTCAAGCAGCTGCGCAACCAACCTCGTGCCGAATTACTGCGTGAAGCAATTGAGCAGTATCTCGATCAGCAAAGCTCATCCGTTATCCGTGATGCGCTTGGTCTGTGGGGGAACCAGCAAGAAGACGGTTTAGAGTATGAACGCAAGCTGCGTGAGGAGTGGTAGCTATGGAACACATGGCGGTTTTTGATACCAATATCCTGATCGACCTTTTCAACAATCGCGTCGAGGCAGCAAATACGATCGAAAACACAGCGTCGCACCGGTCAATCAGTCTAATCACATGGATGGAAGTCATGGTGGGGGCACGCAAACATGGCCACGAAGCGAAAACAGCGTCGGTAATGGGCGCATTTGAGATTATCGATGTAACCCGAGAGATCGCTGAAAGAAGCGTCGTGCTCCGTGAGAAGCATGGCATGAAACTGCCGGATGCCATTATTTTAGCGACTGCCCAAAGCAGAAATTGCCCGTTAATCACCCGGAATACCAAAGACTTTCAGGGCATTCCTGGGGTTGTTTCACCGTACCAGCTGTAGGCCGGGCAAGCACGCGCCGCCCGGCACTGTCACAGGAAATTACTCCCCTTCACCCGGGAACAGGAACGGGTTGATCGAGCTGCGGGCAAAGCCCTCCTGCTCCATCTTCGCGTCCAGAATCAGCGAGGCGAGATCGTCGGCCACCGCTTCGACTTTCGGGTCTTTTTCCTGATACAGAATCTTCAGGTAAGTGCCGCAGTCGCCGCAGCTTTCGGCTTTCACCGCCGCGTCTTCATTTTCCAGCGACCAGTAGTTCAGATCGCGGGTCTGCTCGCAGTTGCTGCACTTGATGCGCACCACGTGCCACTCGGTTTCACACAGGTTGCAGTGCAGGTAGCGCAGCCCCTGCGTGGTGCCGATTTGCACCATGCTCGATACCGGCATGGAGCCGCAGACCGGGCAGAACTGGCGCGCTTCGCCGTATTCTGCGCGCGCTTTGCCCGGGATCAGGCTTGCCATTTGCGCCCAGTAGAGCGACAGGGCAGCCCAGATAAACGGCGCTTTATCGCTGCTCACCAGCGAGAAGTCAGAGGCAAACAGCGCGCTTGCCATCTCTTCCAGCTCTTGTTCGGACGCTTTTTCCAGATTCTCAATGACCGACAGCGCGGTACCGCTCATCTCGGGCTTCAGCTCGGCAATCAGCGAATGCAGCAGCTTCTGCCAGTGCTTGTCGCGCGGCAGGACGTGAATGTCCAGCGGCGGCTTGCCCTGCGCGTTGGCTTCTTTGATGCGCGCGGTCAGGTCCATTTGCAGGGGATGGTCGTACAGCACCACTTCCTGCGCGTGGGCGACCAGCGCGGCAAAGCGCAGAAAATCGCCCAGCGGGTTGTTCTCTGCCAGCTCGCGCAGACGCTCTGCGCGGCGGTTGTAGAGGTTCTTGAGTCTGGGGAATAACAACGGCGGAATATAATCCGCCGTGCGTTTCTCGCTCGACCCCAGCTCATCTTGCGGGATTATGCGAATACTCATTCAGATGACTTTTCCTGTTTCTGGCGGACTTCACGGTACCAGCGCGGGTGATGTTTCTTCGCCCACGTACTGGTTACCCATCCTTCCACCATCGCGGTAATGGTGCCTTTCACCCAAAGGGCGGCGTAGATATGCACCATGATAACCACAATTAACGCCACTGCGGCAAATGAATGCAGCATCAGCGCGAATCGGATCACCGGGATTGAGAAAGCAGGCGCAAAGTACGGACGCCAGATGATCACGCCGCTCACCAGCAACAGGACCAGGAAGATAATCGCCGCCCAGAATACGCATTTCTGGCCGAAGTTATAACGCCCGGTATCACCCACTTCCTCGTTGACGACGATCTTACGAATATTCTTCGCCCAAAAGATATCATCCCGATTGATTAGGTTATGGTGCCAGTAGCGGAAAAACATGATGATGAACGACGCGAACATGATGACGCCCACAAACGGGTGCAGGATGCGCGCCAGCTGTGGTGTCCCCATGATCTGCATCAGCCAGTTGAAGGACGGGAAGAAGAACCCCAGCCCGCTTATCGCCGCCAGCATGAAGCAGAAGGCGGTGACCCAGTGGTTGATGCGTTCCGGCGCGGTGTAGCGCACGATGGTGTCACGTTTTCTCATTTGCGCACCTCGTCTTTCTCTTCATGCAGGTTGTCGTCTTCCTCTTCCGCGCGGTTCGGACCAACGCCGACGTAGTGGAAGATGCTCGCTGCGAAGGTGGCAGCAAAGCCTACCGCTGCCAGCGGTTTCCAGATGCCTTTCCAGAACTTCACGGTAGCGCTGATTTCCGGGTTCTCCGGCAGGCCGTGATACAGATTCGGCTTGTCGGCGTGGTGCAGCACGTACATCACGTGCGTACCGCCAACCCCGGCCGGATCGTACAGGCCCGCGTTGTCGTAACCACGGGTCTTCAGCTCGCCCACGCGCTCTGCCGCCAGCGTTTTCATATCCTCTTTGGAGCCAAAGTGGATCGCGCCGGTTGGGCAGGTCTTCACGCATGCAGGCTCCTGGCCGACGGTGACGCGGTCCACGCACAGGGTGCATTTGTAGACGCGGTTGTCTTCCGGGTTCAGGCGCGGTACGTCGAACGGACAGCCCGCGATGCAGTAGCCGCAGCCGATGCACTGTTCGGACTGGAAGTCGACGATGCCGTTGGCATACTGAATGATAGCCCCTTCTGACGGACATGCCTTGAGGCAGCCTGGATCCGCACAGTGCATACAGCCGTCTTTGCGGATAAGCCATTCCAGTTTGTCGTTCTGCTCCACTTCCGAGAAACGCATCACCGTCCAGGACTTGGCGGTCAGGTCCGCTGGGTTGTCGTACACCCCGACGTTGTGACCCACTTCGTCACGCAGATCGTTCCACTCTGAACACGCCACCTGACAGGCTTTACAGCCGATACAGGTGGTCACGTCGATAAGCTTCGCCACTTCCTGCTGGTGGTCCCGCGCCTGAGGCGCGGGCGTGAAACCATTAGTCGCGGAACGACGGATAATGTCTTGAGATTGATAAGCCATAAGTCGTCTCCGTTACACCTTTTCCACGTTCACGAGGAAGGCCTTAAACTCCGGCGTCTGCGTGTTCGCATCGCCGACGAACGGCGTCAGGGTGTTCGCAATGAACCCTTTCTTCGCCACGCCCTCATAGCCCCAGTGAATCGGAATACCGATGGTATCCACCTGCTGACCGTGAACGTTCAGCGTGCGAATACGCTTGGTCACCACCGCCTTGGCTTTAATGTAGCCGCGGTTAGAGGAGACCTTCACGGTATCGCCATGGGCAATCCCGAGCTTGTTCGCCAGCTTCTCGCCGATCTCCACAAACTGTTCCGGCTGCGCGATGGCGTTAAGCAGCGCGTGCTTGGTCCAGTAGTGGAAGTGCTCGGTCAGACGGTAGGTGGTGCCCACGTACGGGAACTTGTCTTTTTTACCCAGCGCTTCGAAATCGCCCTTAAAGATACGGGCTGCCGGGTTAGAGACCACGTTCGGGTGCAGCGGGTTGGTGCCCAGCGGCGTCTCAAACGGCTCGTAGTGTTCCGGGAACGGACCTTCCGCCATCTTATCGATAGCAAACAGACGTCCCATCCCTTCAGGCTGCATGATAAACGGCCCAACGTCGCTGCCCGGTGCGGCAGTGCTGTAGTCCGGAATATCCACGCCGCCCCATTTCGCGCCGTCCCACTTCAGAAGCTGACGCTTCGGATCCCACGGGTTGCCCTGCGGGTCAGCGGATGCGCGGTTATAGAGGATGCGGCGGTTAAGCGGCCATGCCCATGCCCAGCCCAGCGTATTGCCGAGGCCCGACGGATCGGCGTTATCGCGGTTGGCCATCTGGTTGCCCTTCGGCGTCCAGCTACCGGCAAAGATCCAGCAGCCGCTTGACGTGGTACCGTCATCGCGCAGGTGGGCGAAGGTACTAAGCTGATCGCCTTTCTTCGCCAGCACGGTGCCGGTGGCCGGGTCGATAACGTCCGCCAACGCCTTACCGTTGCTCTCCATCGCCACTTCTTCTGGCGCAGGGTTTTCCGGCGTCGAGTAGTTCCAGGTCATGTTCAGGACCGGTTCCGGGTTCGCGCCGCCTTCTTCCGCGTACATCTTACGCAGGCGCAAGAAGATTCCGGCCAGGATCTCGCCGTCGTTCATGGCGATGCCCGGGGCGTCCGCGCCTTTCCAGTGCCACTGCAGCCAGCGTCCGGAGTTAACGATAGACCCGTTCTCTTCCGCGAAGCAGGTAGACGGCAGACGGAACACTTCGGTCTGAATCTTCGACGGATCGACGTCGTTCGATTCACCGTGATTCTGCCAGAAGGTCGAGGTCTCGGTATTGAGCGGGTCAATCGTCACCAGGAACTTCAGCTTCGACAGAGACTCAACAACCTTGTTCTTGTTCGGGAACGAGGCCACCGGGTTAAAGCCCTGGCACAGATAGCCGTTCACTTTGCCCTGGTGCATCATCTCGAAATACTGCAGAACGTCGTAGCCTTTGTCCCACTTCGGCAGCCAGTCAAAGCCCCAGCTGTTTTCCGCCGTCGCTTTATCGCCGAAGAAGGCTTTCATCATGGAGACGAAGAACTTCGGATAGTTGCCCCAGTAGTTTACCTGGCCTTCGAGCAGCGGTTTCGGCGTACTGGCCGTCAGGTAGGTTTGCAGGTCGGTCTGTTTTTCGCTTGGCAGGTTCATGTAACCCGGCAGGCTTTGAGACAGCAGGCCGAGGTCGGTCAGACCCTGAATGTTGGAGTGACCGCGCAGGGCGTTCACGCCGCCGCCTGCCATCCCCATGTTGCCGAGCAGCAGCTGAACCATCGCCATGGTGCGGATGTTCTGCGCGCCGATGGAGTGTTGCGTCCAGCCGAGGGCGTACAGGAACGACGCGGTTTTATCTTTCGCGCTGGTTTCGGCGATCAGCTCGCACACCTTCAGGAAGTCCGCCTTCGGCGTACCACAGATGTTTTCGACAACTTCCGGCGTGTAGCGGGAGACGTGCTCTTTCAGCAGGTTCCACACGCAGCGCGGGTGTTGCAGGGTGGTGTCGCGCTTCGCAAAGCCTTTCTCATCCAGCTCGTAGTTCCAGCTGGTTTTATCGTATTTGCGTTTTTCGGCGTCGTAACCGCTGAACAGGCCATCTTCGAAGTGGTAATCCTCACGCACGATCAGGCTGGCGTTGGTATAGGCTTCGGTGTATTCGCGGTTGTATTTTTCGTTGGTCATCAGGTACAGCAATACGCCTGACAGGAAAGTGATGTCAGTACCTGAACGAATAGGGGTGTAGAAATCCGCCACTGACGCAGTACGCGTAAAGCGGGGATCGATCACAATCAGTTTCGCACCGTTGTGGATTTTGGCTTCCATCGCCCAGCGGAACCCGACAGGGTGCGCTTCAGCGGCGTTACCGCCCATCACCACAATGAGGTTGGCGTTCTTGATGTCGACCCAGTGGTTGGTCATCGCACCGCGACCAAATGTTGGAGCAAGACTTGCTACCGTTGGTCCGTGTCAGACACGCGCCTGGTTGTCGACCGCGAGCATACCGAGTGCGCGCGTAAATTTCTGGGTTAAATAACCGGTTTCGTTGCTGGAAGCAGAGGCACACAGCATCCCGGTGGAGAGCCAGCGGTTGACCGTAACGCCGTCGGCGTTCTTCTCAACAAAGTTGGCATCGCGGTCTTCTTTAATGTGTTTTGCGATGCGATCAAACGCCTCTTCCCAGCTGATATGCTGCCATTTGTCGGAGCCAGGCGCGCGATATTCAGGGAATTTGAGGCGGCTTTCGGAGTGGATAAAGTCCACCAGACCGGCCCCTTTCGGGCACAATGCGCCGCGGTTGACCGGATGATCCGGGTCGCCTTCGATATGGAAAATAGACGCTTTGGCGTTTTTAGCACCGTCGCCGAGGCTATACATTAACAGCCCGCAACCGACAGAGCAGTACGTACAGGTATTACGGGTTTCACGGGTGCGCAGCAGTTTATACTGCCGCGTTTCCGCCAGCGCTACGCCGGGCGCAAAGCCCAGTGCCGCTGCCGTGGTGCCTGCCATACCGCCAGCGCAGATCTTAAAGAACTGCCTTCTGCTGACCTGCATGGGTCACTCCTTGTTTCGACATTGCTTACATATGTAGTTTTGACTTCGCGGTTGAAGAATGACCGCAAAGGAGAAAAATTTGCGTTAATCCCTCAATTCCACGAGGGATATCATCAGAATACCACATTGTCGGTACCGCTGTTCTAATGGCGTTAATACAAAGTGAACGTATTATCACCATGTTGATTATAAAGTGTGATATTGATCACATTAACAGCTCTGCATGTTAAAGCGGTGTAGCCGGTGGCAGGTTGCACCCCTGCTAAATGAGTAGGAGAATGGTTGTCGAAAAGTTGATCCATACTATGCGTAACGCCTGTGGATTATGCTGCAATAGCAGGCTCACCTCCGTGGTTGTTCAGGAATACCGCTGTGTCTAAACAAAACCGTGCTCCCCACTCGTCACCACTGCCTGCGGGCATTGTGGAACTGTCGGTACACAGACCGCCCCACATCACCCATGCCACGCCGGATTTTCTGGCGGAAGAGGTGCCCGTTGCGCTCGTTTACAACGGTATCTCGCATGTCGTGATGATGGCTTCGCCAAAAGATCTTGAGCTGTTCGCCATCGGTTTTTCCCTCTCGGAAGGCATCATCGAGCATCCGCAAGACATCTACGGCATGGACGTGGTGCAGGCCTGCAACGGTCTCGAAGTGCAAATCGAACTCTCCAGCCGCCGCTTTATGGGGCTGAAAGAGCGCCGCCGCGCGCTGGCCGGGCGTACCGGCTGCGGCGTCTGTGGCGTTGAGCAACTCAATGATATTGGTAAACCCGTTGCGCCATTGTCGTTTACTCAGACCTTTAATCTGGCTCACCTCGACCATGCGCTTGAGCACCTGAACGATGTACAGCCCATCGGCCAGCTGAGCGGCTGTACGCACGCGGCGGCATGGGTGTTGCCGTCGGGAGAGATTGCCGGTGGGCATGAGGACGTTGGCCGCCATGTGGCGCTGGATAAGCTGCTGGGGCGCCGGGCGCGTGAAAGTGACGTCTGGAAGCAGGGGGCGGCTCTCGTTTCCAGCCGGGCCAGCTACGAGATGGTGCAAAAATCCGCGATGTGCGGTGTGGAAATTCTGTTTGCGGTCTCAGCCGCAACGACGCTGGCGGTAGAGGTAGCGGAGCGCTGTAACCTGACGCTGGTGGGCTTCTGCAAGCCGGGAAGGGCAACCATTTATACCCATCCACAGCGATTAATACTCAATCAATAATTTTGAATGATAATAGCAAATCCTTCCGCTTTTAGTTGTTCATGATGAGGTCTAGTATTTATCTCATCAAGGCACGGTGCCTTACCTAAACAACTTAATGAAAGGGTTTATATTATGAAAAGCATCAAAACTTTTGTCTCTGTAATCGCTCTGGCTACTTCTTTCGGTTCTTTCGCTGCTCAGACCGTGACCGCAACCGCGTCAACCATTGACGGCGCAGAAGCGAAAATCGCGGCTCAGGCTCAGGAAGCCGGCGCGTCATCTTACAAAATTACCCAGGCGTTCTCAGGTAACCGCGTACACATGACCGCTGAACTGACGAAATAAGCTGTCACACCGTCGAAAGAGCGCCCCCGGGGCGCTTTTTTAGTTTATGCCCGCCACGCGCAGCAGTGCGGTTACCACTGCCGCCGCCACGATCACCACAATTAACGGCATTTTCCGCCAGGCCAAAAACACCGCAAACGCCACGCCCAGCACGCGCGCCATTCCTGCGAAATGTTCGCCTTCATAAAACGTGGTCGCCAGCGCCACGGAAAAAAGCAGCACTGTTGCCGCGTCCGAAAGCAGCGCCTGAGAGCGTTCTGACAGTGCCAGCCTGCTGCCCAGTTTCGCCCCGCCAAGACGCATCAGATACGTTCCCGCAGACAAAATGGCGATGCCGAGAATAAAAAACGTCATATTTCCCATTATTTTTTCCTCGCAGCAAGACCCAGTAAAGAGAGCAGCACCGGTAATCCTACCGGGGCAAACGGCACGGCAGCCAGTGATAGCGCGGCACCGCTGCAGGCGCGGATTAGCGTGGTACGGTTTTTAAATGCGGGAACCACCAGCGCCAGCAATATGGCCGGAAATACCGCGTCCAGCCCGATGGTTTCCGGGTCAGGTAACAGTTTGCCAACCATTGCGCCCAGCAGCGCGCCGAGCGGCCAGACGATGGCGACGCCTAAGCCGCACAGCCAGTAGGCGGCCTTACGCTGCTCGGCGGTTTTTTGCGACAGGCCAAACACCACGCTTTCGTCGTTCATAATGTGGCAGCCCAACAGGCTCAGACCGCGTTTGCCTACCAGTTCACGCACCGTCACGCCAAACGGCACGTGCCGCGCGTTGACCAGCAACCCCGCGGCCGCGGCCGCCAGCGGGTTACCGCCGCTTGCCACAATGCCTATAAACATAAACTCTGACGCGCCCGCGAGTACGGTGATGGAGAGTACAAACGGTACCCAGACCGGAAAACCGTAGGCCATCGCCAGGGAGCCGTATGACATCCCGACCACGCCCACCGCGAGGCAGACCAGGATGATTGCTTTTATGGTATCGCCTTTCAGGCAAGAGAGATGATGCTTCATACATTTTTAGCCATATCGAACGTGTATCCATTATAATGAACGCAACGAAACTGATTTTCAAGACGAACGATTCGTTCGTTTTATAGAACAAGAGGCCGTTATATGACGCAGCCGATCAGCCTGATCGCCAAAAGTCTGGTGCGAGAACGCCTGCGAACCGGGCTTTCACTGGCGGAAATTGCCCGCCGTGCCGGGATCGCAAAATCCACCCTTTCCCAGCTGGAGTCCGGCAACGGTAACCCTAGCCTGGAAACGCTGTGGTCGCTTTGCGTGGCGCTGGATATTCCTTTCGCCCGCCTGCTTGAGCCGCAGTTGCCGACCACACAGGTGATCCGCCGCGGCGAAGGGACGAAAGTGGTCGCCGGACAGGCTAATTACGAGGCTATTTTACTGGCCGCATGCCCCCCCGGCGCGCGCCGCGATGTTTATCTTCTGATGACCCAGCCGGGGGCAGACCGTATTTCCCAGCCGCATCCGCCAGGCTCGGTTGAGCATATCATTGTCACGCAGGGACGGGCGCTGGTTGGCCTGCTTGACGCGGCGGAAGAGCTCGGCGCAGGGGATTACATTTGTTATCCCGCCGACCAGCCGCACATCTTTAAAGCCCTGGAGCCAGACACTTACGCGCTGCTGGTGGCGGAACAAAACTAACCCGACAATGCTGTCGTCTTCGCGACAGCATCTTCCGTTAACCTCCTGAGTGAATTACCCATTTTGGCTTTTGTCAGAATGTGAATAACCTTATAAAAACTACGGCATTGATAATCATTTTCAATATCATTTAATTAACTATAATGAACCAACTGCTTACGCGGCATTAACAGCTGTGCCGCCCGACAATAATGGAGAGGATTATGAGTTATACACTGCCATCCCTGCCGTATGCCTACGACGCACTGGAACCGCATTTCGACAAGCAGACGATGGAAATCCATCACACTAAACACCACCAGACCTATGTGAACAACGCGAACGCCGCGCTGGAAAGCCTGCCAGAGTTCGCTAACCTGCCTGTTGAAGAGCTGATCACCAAGCTGGACCAGCTGCCAGCAGACAAGAAAACCGTTCTGCGTAACAACGCTGGCGGCCACGCTAACCACAGCCTGTTCTGGAAAGGCCTGAAAACCGGTACCACCCTGCAGGGCGACCTGAAAGCGGCTATCGAGCGCGACTTCGGTTCCGTGGACAACTTCAAAGCGGAATTCGAAAAAGCCGCCGCTACTCGTTTCGGCTCTGGCTGGGCGTGGCTGGTTCTGAAAGGTGATAAACTGGCGGTGGTTTCTACTGCGAACCAGGACTCCCCGCTGATGGGTGAAGCAATCTCTGGCGCATCCGGCTTCCCAATCCTGGGTCTGGACGTGTGGGAACACGCTTACTACCTGAAATTCCAGAACCGTCGCCCGGACTACATCAAAGCCTTCTGGGACGTGGTGAACTGGGACGAAGCTGCAGCACGTTTCGCCGCTAAAAAATAAGGTTGCGTTGACGCCTGTGAGAAGCGAGTCTTATGACTCGCTTTTTTTGTATCTGCGTAATGGAGGCAGCAATGCATTACCCGGTGAACGTGTTTACAGGCAAGGTAAGGGAGTACGACGGCAGTCGCCCGAGCGCCATCGCTAAAATTCAGGTCGACGGTGAGCTGACGCTTACCGACCTCGGGCTGGCGGGTGACGAGCAGGCCGAAAAGAAAATCCACGGCGGGCCCGAGCGCGCGCTGTGCCACTACCCGCGCGAGCACTATCAGCACTGGAAAGCCGAATTCCCCGAACTGGCGGATCTGTTTGTCGCGCCCGCGTTCGGTGAGAACCTCTCGACCGAAGGGCTGACCGAGCAAAACGTCTTTATCGGTGATATTTACCGCTGGGGCGATGCCCTGATTCAGGTGACGCAGCCACGCTCGCCGTGCTTCAAGCTCAACTACCATTTCGGCATTCATGACATGTCGGCTCAGATGCAAAACGCGGGTAAAACCGGCTGGCTGTACCGTGTGGTGCTGGCTGGGCAGGTTTCAGCGGACGCACCGCTTGAGCTGGCATCACGCCTGAGCGATGTGTCTGTTTATGACGCCTGCGCCATTGCCTGGCATATGCCGTTTGATGACGAACAGTATCACCGCCTGCTGTCAGCGGCGGGGTTGTCGACCAGCTGGACGCGCACCATGCAAAAACGGCGGCTCAGTAACAAAATTGAAGACAATGCCCGTCGGTTATGGGGTAAATAGGTTTCTCTTTCGTTCGTCTCCCCCGTGCTAACGGGGGATGCTCCCTTCTTTTACACCGTACTCAACCTTTCCTTGCTTCATTCCTGATACATGGCCCACAAAAAAAGTGTTGGCCATGTAAAAACACTTGAGAATTCTTCCGGCTCAAATATCTTATGATCAAATTGGTTTAAACCAGATGGTGTGGAATGAAAGAAAAAAACTACGTGGATGTGCTCAGGGAGCGTTTTGAACGCTGGCTGAGTGAACAAAACTTACCGGCTGGCTCGAAGCTACCGTCTGAGCGCGAGTTGTGCGAACTGCTGGATGCCAAACGCATGACCTTACGGCAAGTGCTGATTGAGCTGGAGGTGGGTGCACGGATATTTAGAAAGAACCGCAGCGGCTGGTTTATTTCTGCTAAGCGCTTTATCTATAACCCAAAATCCCTCTCCAGTTTTAATGCGGAAGCCCGTGCCCAGGGGCGAAATCCTTCCTGGGGCTATTTATCCCGTGAGAGCATGGAGAGCGTACCGCATCAGGTTGAGAGGGTGTTTCCCGCGTCTGAGAATTGCTATCGGGTAACAGGATGGTGTGGGCTCGATGAACATAAGGTCTTTTACCACGAGTCATATATTGATGCAGAAACCGCGCCGGGATATATCCATAAACTGGAGAACCAGTCGTTTGCCAGCGTCTGGGAAGATGAATTCGGTCATACCTTAACCATTAAAGAGATGATCTTCAAACCGGTCAATATGCCGGAGCTGGCCTGCAAAGAACTGGGTGTGGCACCGAATACTTACGGAATTTTGGTGGAAAAACACCGAGCGACACGGGATAAAAAAGTGGTGCAGGTCGATTTTGAATACTGGCGCCTTGAATCAGTGGAACTCGTTATTCATGATGAATGAGAAGAAAATGAAAAATATTGATAAAGTGCGGCTGGCAGAACGTGCGAGAAATATACCTCTCTATCTGCACGCCTACGCGTTTCATTTAAATATGCGCTATGAACGCGTATTGCCGGGTGATTTGTTAGATATAGCGTATCAGCAGAAATTAAAAGGGGTAAAAATTCATGTCGAAGACGGTGAAACGCAATCCCTGCAAAAATTAAATGACCAACAGTTACGCACGTTTAAAGAAAAAGCGCAAGGCTATCATCTGGATATTCATATTGAAACCAGCGCTTCGGATAAAGCGACGCTGGATGATGCGATCCGTATCGCCCTGGCGACGGGAGCGACCTCGGTGCGCTTCTACCCGCGTTATGAAGGGTATCTGAAAGACGTGCTCGATAAAATTGCCAGTGATATTGCGTACTTATCTCGTTATGACGATTGCGGCCTGAGTTTTACTATTGAACAACATGAAGATTTACAGGGCCATGAACTGGTGACGCTGGTGAAAAACAGCGGGATGAAAAACCTCTCCATTCTGTTCGACTTTGGCAATATGATTAATGCTAACGAAGAGCCGCTGGCGGCATTAGAGGTTATGGCCCCCTTGATTACCCAGGTGCATATTAAAGATGCGCGGATTATTAACGAGGGGAAAGGTTGGGGGCATGAAGCCTGTCGTACCGGATACGGTGATCTACCTGTGGAGGAGATGCTAAAAAGATTACTACTTTTAGGTGATGAGCAACCCCAGGTCACCTCTTTTGGCTTAGAAGAAGAGGTGGAATATTATGCTCCTGCGTTCCGTTTCGACGATGAAGGGAATAACCCCTGGATACCGTGGCGAAATGCGAGCTATACCCCATTGCCCGACAGCACGATGGTAGATACCCGTCTTGCGGAGGAAAAACATCACGCCCTTTCTCAAATTCAGTATATACGTAACGTGTGTCAAAAATTTATAACAATCTGACTAGTATTTAGGTCGTTAAAAAAGAACGTCAACATGAAGGCCATTTCATTTTGAGCTGGCTGAGGATTATTGCATTCATTTTCTGATTGAGAACGTTTTCTCAACCTACGCTAAGGGTGTTAATTATGTTCATGAATAAATGGGCACGACTCTGCTTTTTGATTTTAGGCGGCGGAACGATATTCAAACTTTCCAGTATGAAAGATGTCTTTTATGTACCTATGCAAAATGACTGGGGATTAACCAATACCCAAATTGGTTTAAGCTTTACGGTATATACTATTGTCCAGACAACGGGCCTGTTCCTTTCTCTGTATATTGCCGATCGTTACTCTAAAAAAATACTGCTGCCGTTTGGTTTAATCGGCGTGGGATTGTGCGGCCTCTACTTATCCACGCTGCCGTCATTTACCGGGTATCTGCTCTGTTTTGCGGCGATGGCCTTTTTCGCTGACGTAGTTTACTGGCCAGTATTGCTGAAAGCGGTGCGTCTGCTGGGAACGCAGGAGGAACAGGGGCGTATGTTTGGCTTTCTTGAGGCTGGCCGCGGCGTGGTGGACGTGGTTGTTGCCTCCGGGGCACTGTTCGTCTTTGTGCACTTCGGGGAAGGCAAAGCGGGCATGCAGGCGGGGCTGTTATACTACACGCTGATTACCCTGGTCGCAGGGGTGATCACCTACTTCATTGTCGATGACGACAAGGTCAAAGGCAGCGAAAAGGGGAATGCCAACATGGAGGTGCTCAAGGGGATCAAACATATCCTCTCCTGCGCCAACGTCTGGCTAGCCGCGTTTGGCATTTTCTTCGTGTACGCTGCCTACTGCGGGCTGACATACTTTATCCCTTTCCTCAAAGATATCTATATGCTTCCGGTTGCGCTGGTGGGTGCCTACGGCATTATCAACCAGTATGCCCTGAAAATGGTGGGGGGACCGGTGGGCGGTTTCCTGGCGGATAAAGTGGCAAAATCGCCTACTGTCTACCTGAAGTGGACCTTCCTGATTGCCGCCGCGGCGATGATTGTCTTTATGCAGCTACCCCACCAATCGATGAACGTCTATATCGGGATGGCGGCAACCTTAGGTTTTGGAGCGATTATTTTCTCGCAGCGCGCCATTTTCTTCGCGCCGATGGATGAGATAGGCACCCCGCGTGAGTATGCCGGCTCGGCAATGGCGTTTGGCTGCATCATCGGTTACATGCCCGCCATGTTTGCTTACACGCTTTATGGCTGGCTGCTGGATACCCACACCGGTATCGCAGGCTACAACTATGTTTTTAGCGTGATGATCGCGTTCAGCCTGATGGGATTCGTCTGCTCAACGCTGCTGGTGAAACGGATCAAAAAGCAGAACCGCGCGGCAGTCACCGCGGAGGTGTAAGGTAAGCTGTCCCCGGCAAACGCCGGGGACAGGGCGTTATGAACGTTTATACAGCGGCAGCCAGAGGGTCAATCGCAATCCACCCAGCGGACTGTCATCGGCTTTCACCCAGCCACGGTGCTGCTGCATGGCGGTTTCCACAATCGCCAGGCCCAGCCCCGTACCACCTGATTCCCGGTCACGCGCCTCATCGGTACGATAGAACGGACGGAAAATCTGCTCGCGGTCTTCCGGGCTGACGCCAGGACCGTCGTCGTCGACAATGACGGTGATCCCGTCTTTATCCACCGAGAACGCCACCTCAATCTTCGTGTGCGAGTAGCGCAGGGCATTACGCACGATATTCTCCAGCGCGCTTTCCAGCGTGTTGGGGTTACCGTACAGCGGCCATGGACCCGGTGGGAAGTTGACGGTGAAGGATTTACCCATCTGTTCCGCTTCGAACGCCGCGTTGTCCAGCACCTCGTGCCACAGGTGATTGGCTTTCACCGTTTCGCTGACCAGCGCGTTTTTCTGCTGATTACGCGACATGACCAGCAGGTCGTTGATCATGCTGTCCAGGCGGTGAGCTTCTGTTTCAATACGCTCCAGCTCTTTGCTCTCACCGCTGCGGCGGCGCAGCAGCGCGGTGCCAAGCTGCAGGCGCGTAAGCGGGGTACGCAGTTCGTGCGAGATATCCGACAGCAGACGTTGCTGTGCGGTCATCATGCGATCGAGAGCGCTCACCATCTGGTTAAAACTGGTCCCGGCGGCAAGGAATTCCTGCGGTCCGGCTTCCAGCTCAGGGTGTTGTCGCAGGTTACCCTGCGCCACTTCATCGGCGGCATTTTTCAGCTTACGCGCCGGTTTTGCCAGGCTCCACGCCAGCCATAACAGCAGCGGCGAGCTGACCAGCATGGTGACAATCAGCAGCAGGAGAGGGCGGTCAAACAGCAGGTTGATAAAATCAGACTGGGAGTTGCTCGCCGGACGGATCAGGTAGAGCTGATAATTATCCTCTCCGTCTCTGACGGAGAAAGGCCCTACCATTTCTACGCGGCCATATTTCTTCTTCTGGGGATGATCGGCGTTATCCGCCTGGCCAATGAAGTTGCGGATAATCTGCATTTCATTGCGATCGGCCCCAATGACGCGGCCTTCGCTGGTCACCAGCAGCAGGCGTTGTCCGGGCGGCGCCCACTTGTCGATAGCGCGAAATAATCTGCGCCACCACATTAAATCGTTCGGCGGGTCGTTTGCCAGCTCGGCTTCCACGTGCTGCTCGATCATCACGCCCTGACGTTGCTCGCTGTCGAGAAGCTCCGTCATCTGGCGTGAGTCGAGTTTTGGCAACATCAGTACGAGCATTAAAACCAGTGCCAGCGTCAGCCAGAAGATGGCGAAGATGCGGGCGGTTAAGCTTCCTATCATGAAGCGGAAACCATCAGATAACCGCGACCACGCAGGGTTTTAAACCATGGGTGACCGTCTTTACGCTCTGGCAGCTTACGGCGCAGGTTAGAGATGTGCATGTCGATGGCGCGGTCAAACGGGGTCAGACGTTTGCCCAGCACTTCCTGACTTAAATGTTCACGCGAAACCACCTGGCCGAGGTGCTGCGCCAGCAGATACAGCAGGGTGAACTCCGTGCCGGTCAGTTCCAGCGTCTGGCCATCAAAGCTCGCTTCCTGACGGCCCGGGTTCAGGCTCAGGGAGTCGACTTCAAGGGTAGGTGAGCTGTTGTCGGTATTCTGCTGCTGCTCGCTCCAGTGGGAACGACGCAGGATCGCGCGAATACGGGCGACCAGTTCGCGGTCGTTAAACGGCTTCGGTAAATAGTCATCCGCGCCCAGCTCAAGGCCGAGTACGCGATCGAGTTCGCTGCCGCGTGCGGTCAGCATGATAACGGGAGTCTGGTGTGTCTGGCGAAGCTCTTTCAACGTATCAATGCCGTTTTTCTTCGGCATCATCACGTCGAGCAAAAGTAAATCGATGCTGTCGTCAAGGAGACTCAGCGCCTGCTCGCCATCATGGGCAACCAGGACGTTGAAACCTTCCATGTCGAGCAACTCCTTTAAAAGGGATGTGAGCTCTCGGTCATCATCAACTAACAGGATTTTATTCATTGTTTAAATACCTCCGAGGCAGAAATTACGACATCAAGGCTGTCTAATCCATGACTTTACGTTGTTTTACACCCCCTGACGCATGTTTGCAGCCTGAATCGTAGACTGTCTCTCGTTGAATCGCGACACGAAAGATTTTGGGAGCAAGTGATGCGCAAAGTTACCGCTGCCGTCATGGCCTCAACGCTGGCGTTCAGTGCGTTTAGCCAGGCTGCTGAAGCTATCATCAGCGATAACAGTCCCTTACAAGAGGGCGCAACGCAGAACAGCAGCCAAAGCCATATGTTTGACGGCATAAGTTTAACCGAACATCAGCGTCAACAGATGCGAGATCTGATGCAGAGGGCGAGACACGACCAGCCCCCTGTTAATGTTAGCGAAATGGAGACAATGCATCGCCTTGTCACCGCAGAAAATTTTGACGAAAGCGCTGTACGCGCTCAGGCCGAAAAAATGGCACAGGAACAGGTTGCCCGCCAGGTCGAAATGGCGAAGGTCCGCAACCAGATGTTCCACCTGCTAACGCCCGAGCAGCAAGCGGTTTTGAACACCAGACATCAGCAGCGAATGGACCAGCTGCGTGAGGTTGCACGGATGCAGCGAAGCTCAGAAACGACGTTTTTCAGTAGCAATAGCAGTACCCGTAGTAACCAGTAAACCCTGTTTTCCTTGCCATAGACACCATCCCTGTCTTCCCCCACATGATGTGGGGGTTTTTTTTGCCCCGCATTCTGATTTGTTAACCGTTTATTCATCCTTCGACTCCACATGCTTCCGTTATACTAGCGGCATGACATGACAGGAGCGTTTATGAATCAATCCTATGGAAGACTGGTGAACCGGGCCGCCATGGCCGCGACGGTAATGGCGTCGTGCTTGCTGGTCATCAAAGTTTTCGCGTGGTGGTATACCGGTTCGGTCAGTATTCTGGCGGCGCTGGTGGACTCGCTGGTGGATATTGCCGCCTCGCTGACCAACCTGCTGGTGGTGCGTTACTCGCTGCAGCCAGCGGATGAAGAGCACACCTTTGGGCACGGTAAAGCGGAGTCGCTGGCCGCGCTGGCGCAAAGCATGTTTATATCCGGTTCTGCGCTGTTCTTGTTTCTCACCGGCATTCAGCATCTCGTCTCGCCAACACCGATGAACGATCCCGGCGTCGGCGTCGTTGTGACGATTGTCGCGCTTATATGCACACTTGTTCTGGTAACGTTCCAGCGCTGGGTTGTTCGCAAAACGCAAAGTCAGGCTGTACGGGCAGATATGCTTCATTATCAATCTGATGTTATGATGAATGGGGCTATTCTTATTGCGCTCGGTCTGGCCTGGTATGGCTGGCATCGGGCCGATGCGTTGTTTGCGTTAGGGATTGGTATCTATATTTTATATAGCGCCCTGCGGATGGGGTATGAAGCGGTGCAATCACTGCTTGACCGCGCCCTCCCGGACTCAGAACGTAATGAAATTTTTTCTATCGTGACCTCCTGGCCCGGCGTCAGCGGTGCACACGATCTTCGAACGCGGCAGTCAGGGCCGACCCGCTTTATTCAGATTCACATTGAAATGGAAGACAACCTGCCACTGGTTCAGGCTCACGTGATAGCTGAGCAGGTCGAGCAGGCGATTTTGCAGCGTTTTCCTGGTTCAGACGTCATCATTCACCAGGATCCCTGCTCGGTTGTACCCGGTCATGTTGGGCTTTCGTAATTCGTTGTAAAAAAGTGAGCCAGGCCAGCATTTTGTGTATAAATTACCGCCATTTGGTCTGACCTGAATCAATTCAGCTGGAAGGGATTGATATACTATTTGCAGTATTCGTTGGTCGATAAGTTTCTTCCGGCAACAGATTTCAATTTTGCATTCCTAAGTTCAGAGGTAGTCATGATTAAGAAAATCGGTGTGTTGACAAGCGGCGGTGATGCGCCGGGCATGAACGCGGCAATTCGTGGTGTTGTCCGTGCAGCGCTGACGGAAGGCCTGGAAGTTTTTGGCGTTTATGACGGTTATTTGGGCCTGTATGAAGATCGTATGGTTCAGCTCGACCGTTACAGCGTGTCTGACATGATCAACCGTGGCGGTACTTTCCTCGGTTCTGCGCGCTTCCCGGAATTCCGTGATGAACACGTTCGTGAAGTGGCTATCGAAAACATGAAGAAACGCGGCCTGGACGCCCTGGTGGTTATCGGTGGTGACGGCTCCTACATGGGTGCAAAACGTCTGACCGAAATGGGTTTCCCGTGCATCGGTCTGCCGGGCACCATCGACAACGACATCAAAGGTACTGACTACACTATCGGCTTCTTTACCGCGCTGGGTACCGTTGTTGAAGCGATTGACCGCCTGCGTGACACCTCGTCTTCTCACCAGCGTATCTCTATCGTTGAAGTGATGGGCCGTTACTGCGGCGACCTGACGCTGGCGGCAGCCATTGCGGGCGGTTGCGAATTTATCGTCGTGCCAGAAGTCGAATTTAGCCGTGAAGATCTGGTGGCTGAAATCAAAGCGGGCATCGCGAAAGGTAAAAAACACGCGATCGTGGCTATCACCGAGCACATCTGTGACGTTGACGAGCTGGCGAAGTACATTGAAGCCGAAACCAAACGCGAAACCCGCGCGACCGTACTGGGTCACATCCAGCGTGGCGGTTCCCCAGGCCCTTACGACCGTATTCTGGCGTCTCGTATGGGCGCGTACGCTATCGATCTGCTTCTGCAGGGTCACGGCGGCCGCTGCGTCGGTATTCAGAACGAAAAACTGGTTCACCATGACATCATCGATGCGATTGAAAACATGAAGCGTCCGTTCAAAGGTGACTGGCTGGACTGCGCGAAAAAACTGTACTGATCGGCGTTTGGTTTGTGCCGGGTGGCGGCTTCGCCTTACCCGGCCTACAAAAGCACGGTTCGTAGGCCCGGTAAGCGAAGCGCCACCGGGCTTTTTTCTCCGCACCATTTGCCTTTTTATTCCACTACGTTATAGCCAATCTTTTTTTATTCTTTAATCCTCGATTCGCTTTCTGGCACGCTGCATTCATCAAAACACTACACAAGAGAGCTGGGCGATGAATAAATGGGGCGTGGGTTTAACATTATTGCTGGCATCGACCAGCGTTCTGGCTAAGGACATCCAGTTACTGAACGTGTCATACGACCCGACGCGTGAACTGTACGAGCAATACAACAAAGCGTTTGCGGCACACTGGAAACAGGAAACCGGCGACAACGTCGTGGTTCGCCAGTCCCACGGTGGTTCTGGCAAGCAGGCGACCTCCGTCATCAACGGGATTGAAGCCGACGTGGTGACCCTGGCGCTGGCCTACGATGTTGACGCGATCGCCGAGCGTGGCCGTATCGACAAAAACTGGATCAAACGCCTGCCGGATAACTCCGCGCCATACACCTCGACCATCGTTTTCCTGGTACGTAAAGGCAACCCGAAACAGATCCATGACTGGAATGACCTGATTAAGCCGGGTGTGTCAGTCATCACGCCTAACCCGAAAAGCTCTGGCGGCGCTCGCTGGAACTACCTGGGCGCATGGGGCTACGCGCTGCACCATAACAATGGCGACCAGGCTAAAGCGCAGGAATTCGTGAAAGCGCTATATAAAAACGTTGAGGTGCTGGACTCCGGCGCACGTGGCGCCACCAACACCTTCGTCGAGCGTGGGATTGGCGACGTGCTGATCGCATGGGAAAACGAAGCCCTGCTGGCCACTAACGAACTGGGTAAAGACAAATTCGAGATCGTGACCCCAAGCGAATCAATTCTGGCTGAACCGACCGTCTCCGTGGTCGATAAAGTGGTTGAGAAGAAAGATACCAAAGCGGTGGCGGAAGCCTACCTGAAGTATCTGTACTCGCCAGAAGGCCAGGAAATTGCGGCGAAAAACTTCTATCGTCCACGCGATCCGGCCGTTGCGAAGAAATACGAAAGCGTATTCCCTAAACTGAAACTCTTCACCATTGATGACGAGTTCGGTGGCTGGACCAAAGCGCAGAAAGAGCACTTCTCTAACGGCGGCACCTTCGACCAGATCAGCCAGCGCTAACTCATTAGCCCATGACACGGTGACCCGGCGTGAGAAATCCGCCGGGTTTTTTATTTGGTCATCATTTTGCGTTACTCTTTTGCCTCTATTGAAAACAGGGAACGCGTTGTGAAAAAAATTATCTTATTGCTCCTCATTGTCATCGCCCTGGCCGCTGGCGGTGTGTACTGGATGAAAGCGGGTAATCCGAATGCGTTGCGACATATCGTTCTCGACCAGTGTGTGCCGAATCAGATCCAGAACCGTAACCCGGCACCGTGTGCGCAGGTGAAAACGGACGCAGGCTACGTGGTGTTTAAAGATCGCAACGGGCCGCTGCAGTACCTGCTGATGCCAACCTACCGCATCAACGGCACCGAAAGCCCGCTTTTGACCGAATCTCATACTCCGAACTTTTTCTGGCTGGCCTGGCAGTCACGCAGCTTTATGACTCTGAAGCGCGGCTCCGAGGTGCCTGACAGCGCCATTTCGCTGACGATTAACTCGCCGACAGGGCGCACGCAGAACCATTTCCATATTCATATTTCCTGCCTGCGCCCGGACGTGCGCGAGAAGCTCAACGCGGCACAGGGAGAAATCAGCACCCAGTGGCTGCCTCTTCCCGGAGGGCTGGAAGGACATGAGTATCTTGCTCGCCGGGTGACGGAAAATGAACTGGTGCAGCGCAGCCCGTTCATAATGCTGGCTGAAGAGCTGCCGGAAGCGCGCGACCATATGGGGCGCTTTGCCCTGGCGATGGCGCAGCAGTCGGATGGCTCGTTTGTGTTGCTGGCGACCGAGCGCAATCTGTTGATGCTCAACCGCGCGTCGGCAGAGGAATTGCAGGATCATCAATGCGCTATCCTGAAGTAACCCCACCATAAATCGCGTTTACTCGGGCTGCCTGTCACCGTAGACTTGCTGAAAAATTCTACAGGAGACAGGTATGTCGCTCTGGTTAACGTATCCTCTGCTGCTACCCTCACTGATTGTTGGCGTCACCATCGTTCTGTGGGCGACGTCGCTATTGCCGGAATTCATCACCGCGCTGCTGTTCTTCACGGCGGCGATGACCGCCAGAATCGCCCCGCCGGAGGTCATCTTCGGCGGTTTTGCCTCGTCGGCTTTCTGGCTGGTATTCAGCGGCTTTGTGCTCGGCGTGGCGATCCGTAAAACCGGACTGGCGGACAGGGCCGCCCGGGCGCTGTCGGCAAAGCTCACCGACTCCTGGGTATTAATGGTAGCGAGCGTGGTGCTGCTGAGCTATGCGCTGGCGTTTGTGATGCCGTCGAACATGGGACGTATTGCGCTGCTGATGCCGATTGTCGCGGCGATGGCAAAACGCGCCGGTATCGCCGACGGCTCCCGCGCCTGGTTTGGTCTGGCGCTGGCGGTAGGGTTCGGGACTTTCCAGCTTTCGGCGACGATTCTGCCCGCTAACGTCCCTAATCTGGTGATGAGCGGTGCGGCGGAAGGCTCGTACGGCATCCATCTGAACTATGTCCCGTATCTGCTGCTGCACACGCCGGTGCTGGGCATTCTCAAAGGCCTGATCCTGATTGGCCTGATCTGCTGGCTATTTCCCGGTAGCCCGAAACCGCCGAAGGAACAGGCGCCGTCTGAGCCTATGGGGCGGGACGAAAAGCGTCTCGCCTGGCTGCTGGCGGTGGTGCTGGGGATGTGGGTGACGGAGAGCTGGCACGGCGTGGGACCCGCGTGGACGGGGCTGGCTGCGTCGATCATCGTTATGCTACCGCGTATAGGTTTTATCACCGGGGAGGAGTTTTCTGCGGGGGTGAATATGCGCACCTGTATCTACGTTGCCGGTATTTTGGGGCTGGCGATCGTCGTGACCCAAACCGGCATCGGAACGGCGGTGGGCGAGGCGTTGCTCCGCATTATGCCGCTGGATGCAGACCGACCGTTCACCAGTTTCCTGGCGCTGACCGGTATTACCACCGCACTCAACTTCATTATGACCGCCAACGGCGTGCCGGCGCTTTACACCACCCTGGCGCAGAGCTTCTCGGACGCGACCGGCTTCCCGCTGCTGTCGGTGATCATGATTCAGGTGCTGGGCTATTCTACGCCGCTGCTGCCGTATCAGGCGTCGCCGATTGTGGTGGCGATGGGGCTCGGGAAGGTGCCTGCAAGGGCGGGGATGGTGCTTTGTCTGGCGCTGGCGGTGGCAACTTATCTGGTGCTGCTGCCGCTGGATTATCTGTGGTTTAGCGTGTTAGGTAAGTTGTAGCGTTTTTGTAGGGCGGGTAAGCGCAAGCGCCACCCGCCACAAAGGCAATTACGCCTGTTTAGCCGCTTCTGCCGCTTTAACGATCACCGCGAAAGCGTCCGCTTTCAGGGATGCACCGCCAACCAGTGCGCCATCGATGTCTGGCTGGGTGAACAGCTCAGCAGCGTTGGAGGCGTTTACGGAACCGCCGTACTGGATGATCACTTGCTCAGCGACTTTGGCGTCAGCTTTCGCAATGTGGTCACGGATGAATTTGTGAACCGCCTGAGCCTGCGCAGGGGTTGCTGATTTGCCGGTACCGATCGCCCAGACTGGCTCGTAAGCGATTACCGCGCCTTCGAACGCTGCCGCGCCCTGGGTTTTCAGCACGGCGTCGATCTGACGTGCGCACACTTCTTCGGTTTTGCCCGCTTCGTTTTCTGCTTCGGTTTCACCGATGCACAGAACCGGGATCAGACCCTGCTCTTTCAGCACGGCGAATTTCTTCGCGATGAACTCATCAGATTCTTTGTGATAGGTGCGACGCTCGGAGTGGCCGATGATGATGTATTTCGCGCCGATATCTTTCAGCATTTCAGCGGAGGTTTCACCGGTGAACGCGCCAGACAGGTTAACGTCAACGTTCTGCGCGCCCAGAATGATGTGGCTGCCGTCAGCGGCGTGTTTAGCCAGATCCAGGTACATATCCGGCGGAGCGATAGCAACCGCGCAGCCCGTCACGCCAGCCAGCTCTTTACGCAGGTTCGCAACCAGTTCGTTTACCATGTGGCGGCTGCCGTTCAGTTTCCAGTTACCCATCACTAAAGGATGTCGCATTTCAATTCTCCACGCTCAATAAGCGAATTAAGGAATATGGCCACCCTGTCGGGCAGCATGGTCTGTGAATCAGTATAGAGATTTTCCCTCGAAAGGCTTTGCTTTTTGTCATTAATTCGCCCCGTCGAGAGTGTCAGATAGTGCCAGCTTAATCGGTTCAACAGCGAAGGTCAGTCCTTTTTCGCCGTTGTCCGCTACAACATAGCGGATCGCGCCTTCGGTATCGGCGTAGTAACGCTTGTTTTTCCCGGCGGTAAGGAGTTTTTGCAGCTTTTGCTGACTTTGCTTTTTCGTCAGCGCAGGGGTAAAGGCCTGCAATACCGCGCTCATGTACTCCAGCGCTTTCGCCTTAGCGGCTTTCTGCTCTGGCCCCTGTATTGGCAGCCAGGTGATTTGCATGCTTTTGATTTTTAACGTCCCGCGCTCCAGCGCCGTGGAGGCATACAAATTCTCGTTAATCTTGCTTGCCGCACGGGTCAGGGTAGGCGTGTCGCGGGGGCCATCGATGGCGCGAAACTCATCCAGCGGCAGCGTAGGGTTGGCCTGATTGAAGGTTTCACGAAACTCGCTGATGGACTGATCGAATGACGGCGCGCCCGCCAGCAGATACGGAGCTGTGGTCGGGGCAGTGGTTTCGGCGGCGTGCAGGGGATAACCCACGCTGAGCAGCGCTAAACACAGGAAGAGAGAACGTGCCGAACTTTTCATCAACATTGCCCCTGGCCGTAAGTGCTCATGATTAAAACGATATCTGGTCGGCTTGTCAAAAGGTCACAACTCCAGGGTAAAATGCGCGCTATACGATAATAAGGAACCTTACATGACCATACAGCAGTGGCTGTTTTCGTTCAAAGGGCGTATTGGACGCCGTGATTTCTGGATCTGGATGGTGACGTGGATTGTCGCCATGCTGCTTCTGTTTTTCGTTGCCTATAACGCATGGCTAAGCACGCAAACGGCGGCCTTCGCGCTGGTCTGTCTGCTATGGCCAACGGCGGCTGTCGTCGTGAAACGGCTGCACGATCGCGGACGTTCCGGCGCGTGGGCATTTCTGATTATTCTGGCGTGGATGCTGGTGGCGGGAAACTGGGCGATGCTGCCGTCCATCCTGCCGTGGGTTGTGGGCAGGCTGCTGCCGTCGGTCATCTTCGTGATGATGATTGTCGATCTGGGCGCGTTTATTGGCACCCAGAGCGAAAACAAATACGGTAAAGACACCGTTGAGGTGAAGTACCGCTGATCACCAGTAGTGTTCGGCGGTCATATGGCCCGGTCGGCGGCGAAGATGTTTCGTCATCTGCCGGGTATCCTTCAGAAGCTGCTGCGTGTCGCGAACCATCTGCGGATTGCCACACAGCATGACGTGGCTGGTTTCAGCGTTCAGCGGCAAACCTACCGCGTCTTCCAGGGCTCCACTCTCAATTAACGCCGGCACGCGACCGGTCAGCGCTCCTGCTACGGTTTCGCGGCTGACCACCGTCTGAATCTTTAACTTTCCGCCGTACTGCTGTTCCAGCGCCCGCATCTGCGGCAGGTAGCTCAGGTCTGCAGCGTAGCGTGCAGCGTGCACCAGCACGATGTTTTTAAAGCGCTCCAGATCTTTGCCGTACTGCAAAATAGAGAGATAAGGGCCGATGGCCGTGCCGGTTGCCAGCATCCAGAGCGTGTCACAATCAGGGATCTCTTCGAGCACAAAGAAGCCTGCCGCTTCACTCACAATTTGCACGTCGTCGCCGGGCTTGAGGGCGGCAAGGCGCGGGCTGAGCTTACCGTCCGGAACGGTGACCAGATAGAACTCAAGATCCGGGTTATCAGGCGCGTTAACGTAAGAGTAGGCGCGCTGCACGCGTTCGCCGTCGACATCCAGCCCCAGCTTGGCGAATTGCCCGGCTTTAAACGGGTGTACGGGAGCATGGACGGTGAGACTAAATAGCGCATCGGTCCAGAACTCTATTTTCGTGACTTTACCTGTTACCCAGTCCGCCATGATCTTCTCCTGTGCTGTTTCTCTGTTCTATCTTCCGTACTTGTGGTGACAATTTCCAGCCCGTCAGGGCCGGAAAGCTCTATCGATCAAACGGTTTTACAGAATGTGCGTCTGTACGTCCGGGTCTTTGCGGTCGAGATAGTGGATAGACTGGATGCGGCGAATGGTGCGCGATTTACCGCGGATCAGCAGCGTTTCGGTCGTCGCCATATTGCCCTTGCGGGTGATACCGTTCAGCAGATCGCCTTTGGTGATGCCGGTCGCGGAGAAGACAACGTTATCGCTACGGGCCATCTCGTCCAGCGCGAGCACTTTATTGGCCTCGATGCCCATCGCTTCGCAGCGCGCCAGCTCGTTTTCTCCGATACGGCGGTTCTCTTCGCTGTCGCCTTTTACCTCGTGACGGGGCAGCAGACGAGCCTGCATGTCGCCATCCAGCGCGCGGATCACTGCCGCAGAGACGACACCTTCCGGCGCGCCGCCGATGCCGTACAGCACGTCTACTTCGCTGTCCGGCATGCAGGTCAGGATCGAGGCGGCAACGTCACCGTCAGGAATAGCAAACACGCGCACGCCGAGCTTTTGCATCTGCGCGATGGTGGCGTCGTGGCGCGGTTTGGCCAGAATCGTCACGGTCAGTTCGCTAAGGGGTTTGCCCAGGGCTTTGGCGATGTTGTGCAGGTTCTCTTCCAGCGGCAGGCTGAGGTCGATTGCGCCCTTTGCGCCAGGCCCGACAATCAGCTTTTCCATGTACATATCTGGCGCGTTAAGGAAGCAGCCCTTATCGCCTACGGCCAGCACCGCCAGGGCGTTGGCCTGACCCATTGCCGTCATGCGCGTACCTTCGATCGGGTCGACGGCGATATCCACGGCATCGCCTTTGCCGGTACCGACTTTTTCACCAATATAGAGCATTGGCGCTTCGTCGATCTCGCCTTCGCCGATCACGATGGTGCCGTCGATGTTGACCTGGTTAAGGACAATGCGCATGGCATGGACGGCTGCGCCGTCTGCGGTATTTTTGTCGCCACGACCCAGCCATTTATAGCCTGCAAGGGCGGCCGCTTCGGTGACGCGGGAAAACTCGATAGCAAGTTCACGTTTCATGAGGTACTCGTGCAATCAAAAGGAATTGCACGAAGTTTATCACAGAGTGGGGAGGGGGGTTTTAAGTCCCCTCTCCCCTTTGGGGGGCTTACTCGTCGTGCTCTTCCCACGCCAGGGCGCGTTTCACCGCTTTCTTCCAGCCGCTGTAGCGGAAGTTACGCTCGGTGGTTTCAATGCCCGGGCGGAATTCGCGTTCGATCACCGCTTTTTCCTGCAGCTCGTCCAGGTTCTGCCAGAAGCCTACCGCCAGACCGGCAAGATACGCCGCGCCCAGCGCCGTCACTTCACGCACTTCAGGACGCTCAACGCGGGTGCCCAGAATGTCGGACTGGAACTGCATCAGGAAGTTATTCGCGACCGCACCGCCGTCCACGCGCAGGGCGTGCAGACGAATGCCGGAGTCAGCCTGCATCGCTTCCAGCACGTCGCGCGTCTGGTAGGCGATGGATTCCAGGGTGGCGCGAATAATGTGGTTAGAGTTCACACCGCGCGTCAGGCCGAAAATTGCGCCGCGTGCATACGGATCCCAGTACGGTGCGCCCAGACCGGTGAACGCAGGTACCACGTACACGCCGTTGGTGTCTTTCACTTTGGTCGCGAAGTACTCGGAATCGAACGCATCGCTGATCAGCTTCATCTCGTCGCGCAGCCACTGGATAGACGCACCGGCCATGAACACCGCACCTTCCAGCGCATAGTTCACTTCGCCGCGTGGACCGCAGGCGATGGTGGTCAGCAGGCCGTTTTCTGATTTCACCGCTTTCTCGCCGGTGTTCATCAGCATAAAGCAGCCGGTGCCGTAGGTGTTCTTCGCCATCCCTTCTTTGACGCACAGCTGGCCGAACAGCGCCGCCTGCTGGTCACCAGCAATACCGGCGATAGGAATACGGGTGCCGCCTTTACCGCCGATGTTGGTCTGACCGTACACTTCTGAAGACTTGCGCACTTCAGGCAGCATCGCGCGTGGGATATCCAGGGCGTCCAGCATCTTGTCATCCCACTCCAGGGTGTTGATGTTGAACAGCATGGTGCGCGAGGCGTTGGTGTAGTCGGTGACGTGAACGCGTCCCTGGGTCATCTTCCAGATGAGCCAGGTGTCAACGGTACCGAACAGCAGCTCGCCGCGTTTAGCACGCTCGCGTGAACCTTCCACATGGTCGAGGATCCATTTCACTTTGGTGCCGGAGAAATACGGGTCAACCACCAGACCGGTGGCGCTGCGCACGTACTCTTCCATGCCGTCGCGCTTCAGCTGTTCGCAGATCTCAGAGGTACGGCGGCACTGCCAGACGATGGCGTTGTAAATAGGCTTACCGGTTTCACGTTCCCAGACAATCGTCGTTTCACGCTGGTTAGTGATACCAATCGCGGCAATCTCGTCGGAACTGATATCGGCTTTCGCCAGCACTTCGACCAGCGTGGAGCTTTGTGACGCCCAGATCTCCATCGGGTCGTGTTCTACCCAGCCTGGACGAGGATAAATTTGCTCAAATTCGCGCTGTGACACGCTGACGATGTTCGCGTCATGATCCATTACGACAGCGCGGGAGCTGGTAGTGCCCTGGTCGAGCGCAACGATATATTTTTTTTCGGTCATGGTATGTGTCCCGTAGTCAGATTACAGCGAAGCTTTTTGTTGTGCGGTAGAAGTCGTTTCCTTCTCCTCTTCCACACAGGTGTCGCACGGTAAATGGCGACCAATTAATTTGCGGTAGCTGAACGCACCCAGCGCAGCCCCGACAACCGGCGCAAACAGCGGTACCAGGAAGTAAGGAATGTCTTTGCCTCCGGTGAAGGCGACGTCGCCCCAGCCTGCGATGAAGGCGAACGCTTTTGGTCCGATATCACGTGCCGGGTTCATCGCGAAGCCGGTCAGCGGGCCCATGGAGGCGCCAATCACCGCAATCAGCAGGCCAATCAGCAGGGGGGCCAGCGGGCCGCGCGGAATGCCGTTTCCGTCGTCGGTCAGCGCCAGGATAACGCCCATCAGAATAGCGGTAATCACCATTTCAACTGCGAACGCCTGCACAAAATTGATATGCGGGTTTGGGTAGGTTGAGAAGATGCCTGCCAGATCCAGACTTTCGACGCTGCCGCGTACCATATGATGCGTCTGTTCGAAGTCGATGAAAAGATTGTAATAAAGCCCGTAAACTAACGCCGCTGCGCAAAACGCGCCGGCAAACTGAGAAAGAATGAAAGGAACAACTTTGCGTCCGTCGAAGCACGCGAACAGCCACAGTGCGATTGTCACCGCCGGATTAAGATGTGCACCAGACACTCCTGCGGTCAGGTAGATGGCCATCGCCACGCCCAGACCCCAGATGATACTGATTTCCCACTGACCAAAACTGGCACCTGCCACTTTCAGTGCAGCGACACAGCCCACTCCGAAGAATATCAACAACCCGGTACCAAGGAACTCGGCAATGCACTGGCCTTTTAAGGTTGATGTCTGACTCATAATCGGAATCCTGAAGAAATTGATGTTTATTGTTAGCATGGCCGCCCGTGACAGCCACGATGCCCTGTAGACATAGTGTTAATTTATCGTTAACGAGCAAAAACGAGAAATATCGAAATCAAAATGTGTGGTCTGCGTCAATAAAATGAGCGTTTTCGCGCCATAAAGCACATTTTTGCAGCAGTGCAGGATCGGTACAGGAATGTGAGCTGAATCATTTCATTAACGAATCAGTTAACAATTTAGGGGTATATGACGCGAACGCACCAGGACCAGACCTAAAAGTGTTGCAAACCGCGATCTGCGCGGTGTGTCGCTGGACACAGAGCGCCGCGCTCCATACAATCGACGGTATATGTCGTGCGCGTTTATGTTAAAGCGTCGCCTTGCAATTCAGGAGAGGTAGCATCATGTCTTTAGAAGTGTTTGAGAAACTGGAATCGAAAGTACAGCAGGCGATTGACACCATCACCCTGCTGCAGATGGAAATTGAAGAGCTGAAAGAGAAGAACAACAGCCTGGCGCAGGAAGTTCAGAACGCGCAGCACGGCCGCGAAGAACTGGAGCGCGAAAACAACCAGCTGCGCGAACAGCAGAACGGCTGGCAGGATCGCCTGCAGGCGCTGTTGGGACGTATGGAAGAAGTCTGATTCCCATTGGGATGAACTGAACAGGCCGGGTAAGGCGATGCCGCCGCCCGGCTTTTTTTATGGTTCTCGCTGACTGACATCCAACCATAAAAAGCCCTGGTGTTAGCCTGCTTTACGGTAGTGAATACACCTTTCCCTGGACCGATGCCCATTTGCGAGATGGCGGAAAGGGACGCTGTATCATAAAGAGCATCAACCATAGCGTTAAGGTTTTCATAGACAATTAGGATTTTATAAAGGTTCTGAGGGGTTGCCCAAGGTTTAGACGAGAGTATGATGAAGTTCCTTGGTGTTAGTCTGTAAGACTTCCCAACGGACCGCGAATCCCGAGGGACAAAAAAACCGCCACATTGCTGTTGGCGGTTTTTTTATGGTTCACGCTTACGGTTTTACTACTCGATATCCAGCGGATCTTCGGAAAGGATAATGCCGGTATTATCGGCGTAGAGATGGTCGCCGGAGAAGAAGGTCACGCCGCCGAAATTGACGCGCACGTCGCTTTCGCCGATACCGTCACCCGCCGCCCCTACCGGTATGGCCGCGATGGCCTGAATCCCGATATCCAGGTCTTCCAGATCGTCCACCTGGCGCACGGAGCCGTACACCACAAGGCCTTCCCATTCATTCTGGACGGCAATGCCGGCCAACTCAGCATCAATCAATGCACGGCGCACGGAACCGCCGCCATCGACCACAAGAACGCGGCCGCGGCCGTTCTGTTCGAGCAGATCGTACAGCAACCCGTTGTCCTCGAAACATTTCACCGTGACGATCTGTCCGCCAAACGACGACCGCCCACCAAAGTTGGAGAACAGCGGTTCAACGACGTTGACATCTTCCTGGTAGATGTCACAAAGCTCGGAGGTATCGTATTTCATAGGTTTAACGCTCAGTTGCTGCGAATGTGTTCAGTATATCGTGCGAAATGCGTTGTTGGCAAAATCATCAATTGTTAATTGATATTTGTCAGCTAACTGAGCGTCTGGCTTAAGACAATCCCGATGACGAACAACAGGTTAGTCAGCAGCGCGCCTTTTACCGTGCGCTCCAGCATCGGCGGCATGGCGGACGGGCTGAGCTCACGCATCACAAAGCGAGCCTGCTTAATCAGCAGCGGCGCGGCAAGCACAAACAGCCAGCCCCACACGCTCTGCAACGAAATCAGGTTAAACAGCGCCAGGCACACCAGCGCGCCAGTGAGCAGGCAGGCATGATAGCGGCGCGCATTCACCGGCCCCAGACGCACGGCCAGGGTATTTTTGCCATTCTCGCGATCGCTGTCGATGTCGCGCAGGTTGTTGATGTTGAGCACTGCCGTCGCCAGCAGGCCGCAGGCGGTCGCGGGCAGGAACAGGGCAGGGATCACCGTATGCGCCTGCAGGTACCAGCTTCCCATCACGCTCAGCCAGCCGAAGAAAACCAGTACGGAGATATCACCGAGCCCAATATAACCGTAAGGACGCGTGCCGACGGTGTAGGTGATGGCCGCGATAATGGCCAGTAAACCCAGCACCAGGAAGCCAATGAAATCGCTGGGAGTCTTAGACGCCACCGTCACCAGCGCCAGGCCGGATGCGCAGATCAACACCACGGTGATAATCAGCGCGCGCTTCATCTGCGCCTGGGTAATCACCCCTTTCTGCATTCCGCGCAGTGGCCCTATGCGGTCCGGCTTGTCGCTGCCTTTTACCGCGTCACCGTAGTCGTTGGCGAGATTGGAGAGGATTTGCAGCAGGCCGGCGGTAATCAATGCCAGCGCGGCGACCAGCGGATCAAAATAACCCTGCCACCAGGCAAGGGCGGTGCCGACGATAATCGCGGCAAAGGCCAGAGGAAGTGTTTTAGGGCGCAGACTTTCGAGCCACGCCTGAGTACGGCTGATGTCAGTCATAAGTATTTAGCCAATAAAAATGGGGGCATTAGCCCCCATTAAACGTGATGAGAATCCAGTAACCGCGATTATAGGATAAAACGGCTCAGATCTTCATCTGCCACTAACGCATCCAGATGTTTACTCACATATTCTGCGTCAATGGTAACGGTTTGACCGTTCAGGTCGCTCGCGTCGTAAGAGATATCTTCGACCAGGCGTTCCAGCACGGTATGCAGACGACGCGCACCAATGTTTTCGGTGGTTTCGTTCACCTGCCATGCAGCCTGAGCAATACGTTTGATACCGTCTTCGGTGAACTCGAGGTTCACGCCTTCGGTCGCCATCAGCGCTTTGTACTGTACGGTAGCAGAGGCGTTTGGCTCAGTCAGGATACGTTCGAAATCTTCGGTGGTCAGCGCCTGCAGCTCAACGCGGATAGGCAGACGGCCCTGCAATTCCGGGATCAGATCCGACGGGCTGGCAACCTGGAAGGCACCTGATGCGATAAACAGGATGTGGTCCGTTTTCACCATGCCGTGCTTGGTGGAGACGGTGCAGCCTTCTACCAGCGGCAGCAGGTCGCGCTGAACGCCTTCGCGGGACACATCCGGGCCGGAGCTGTTGCCGCCGCGCTTACAAATCTTGTCGATTTCGTCGATAAACACGATACCGTGCTGCTCAACCGCGTCGATAGCGTCCTGCTTCAGCTCTTCCGGGTTCACCAGCTTCGCGGCTTCTTCTTCAATCAGCAGCTTCATTGCGTCTTTAATTTTCAGCTTACGCGCTTTCTGCTTCTGGCCGCCCAGGTTCTGGAACATGGACTGCAGCTGGCTGGTCATCTCTTCCATGCCCGGAGGCGCCATGATTTCCACACCCATTGGTGCGGCAGCGAGATCGATCTCAATCTCTTTGTCGTCCAGCTGGCCTTCACGCAGTTTCTTGCGGAACGCCTGACGCGCAGCGGACGGTTCCGCCTGCTGTTCTGCCTGGCCCCAGTTGTTTTTTGCCGGTGGGATCAGCACGTCGAGAATACGCTCTTCGGCCATCTCTTCCGCGCGATAGCGGTTTTTCTCGATCGCCTGGACGCGCACCATTTTGATCGCCGAGTCGGTCAGATCGCGGATGATGGAGTCCACTTCTTTACCCACGTAGCCCACTTCGGTGAACTTGGTGGCTTCAACTTTGATGAACGGCGCGTTGGCCAGCTTCGCCAGACGACGGGCGATTTCGGTTTTACCGACGCCGGTCGGGCCGATCATCAGAATGTTCTTCGGCGTGACTTCGTGGCGCAGCTCTTCGTCAAGCTGCATACGACGCCAGCGGTTACGCAGGGCGATAGCCACGGAGCGCTTGGCGTTATCCTGGCCGATAATGTGTTTGTTCAGTTCGCTGACAATTTCGCGTGGGGTCATTTCAGACATGGGAGATCCTTACGCTTTGGAGGTCAATTCTTCGATGGTGTGGTTGTGGTTGGTATAGATGCAGATATCACCTGCAATATCCAACGCCTTCACCGCGATATCACGCGCGTTCATGTCGGTATTTTCCAACAGCGCGCGGGCTGCAGCCTGGGCATAAGGGCCGCCAGAGCCGATGGCAATCAGGTCATTTTCCGGCTGAATCACGTCACCGTTACCGGTGATGATAAGCGATGCGGTCTCATCGGCTACCGCCAGCAGCGCTTCGAGCTTGCGCAGCATGCGGTCGGTACGCCAGTCTTTCGCCAGCTCAACGGCAGCTTTCACCAGATGACCCTGGTGCATTTCCAGTTTGCGTTCAAACAGTTCAAACAGCGTGAAGGCATCCGCCGTGCCGCCTGCAAAACCGGCGATCACTTTGTCGTTGTAGAGACGGCGCACTTTCTTCACGTTGCCTTTCATGACGGTATTACCCAGCGTGGCCTGGCCATCACCGGCGATTACCACATGGCCGTTACGGCGTACACTTACTATTGTTGTCACGAGCAGACCCCCTGGTTACAGAATCGGGAAACAGAAGCCCTGAGCCTGTGCTCAGGGCTGAATTAAATGATAGATGGGGGGGATTTCGGGGGTTTCAACCCCCGGAGGCGAGTCGAATGCAGTTTGTGTGGCCGGCGACTTTCAAACGCGAAATGGTGCCATCGGCATTTTCTTTGCCTTTGACCGGACCAATCACCACGCGATTCCAGCCGTTATTGGTGGTAATACGCGAATCAAACCCTTCAAAGGCCAGCTGAGCACGTACCGTTTCCGCCTGCTCGGCACCTTTGAACGAACCGCACTGTACCATCCAGCGGCGCTCATCTTTTTTCTCGGTCGTCTGCTTCGGCGCTTCGGTCTCTTTGGTGACCGGTGCGGCCTGCTGCGTTTTCGGCTGCTGCGCGGTGGTATGCGCTGGCGTCTGGAGCAGATCCTGATACGGCTGAGCCGCCTGTTTCTGCGGCTGCGTTTTCGGCTGCTGTTGGACAGGCTGAGACTGCACCGTACGCGTCTGCTGCTGGTATGGTTGTTCCGTTACCCGCGGCTGCGCTTTAGGCTGCTGCACCGGCTGGGTTTGCGCCCACTGCTGCTGCTGTTGCTGCTGAATCTGCTGTTGTGCCTGACGTCGCTGCAGCGTTTGCTGGCGCTGCGCTGGCGTCTGTTCATTCCACGGCACTTCGTTCAGCTGCGTAGGCTGCTGGCGCATATCGGCCTGCATTTGTGCCAGCAGCTGACGCTGTTCATCCGTCAGCTGATTCGCATTCTGTACTTCACCACCCGCAGAAGGTTCGGTTGGCGCACGTACCCCAGGCTGACGGCTTTCCAGCTCTTTGATATAGCGCCAGCGCTCTTCAGGCTTCGGAGGAAGGCCGTTTCCGGCGACTTTACTGGCCTGAAGCGCCTCAGACTCTTCTTTTTTATGGTGCGTGATAAAGTACAGGCCACCAATAAAGGCGACGACTACAGCCGCAGCAATAGCGACCATTGCTGGCGAGACAGCAGGCAGGTTACGTTGCTTTTTCCTTGAGCTACTCTTTTTGCGTCGCGAAGGTGCCGGCTGGCCGCGACGTACATAATCTCGTTGTGCCACTATCGTTTCGCTGTATTTATTCGTTCGTCAGCCCGCCATGTTACTTAAGCGGCGGGGCTTTGACCAGATAAGGGTATCCGAAAGACGTTTACTTTAAGTCAATGCCTGGGTCGTGCCGCGAACAATCAGTTCGCAGTCCAGCAACCGCGAGCCGCTGCTAACTGTTTGACCGTGAAGCTGATCCAGCAGCAGAAGCATTGCTTCGCGGCCGATTTGATAGCGCGGCTGAGCGACCGTTGAGAGCGGCGGATCGCAAAATTCCGAAAGCGAAATATTATCGAATCCGATGATCGATAAATCTTTCGGTATGCGAAGGCCGCGGCGTTTGGCATACGATAATGCACCCAGCGCCATCACGTCGCTGTGACAAAATACGGCGGTTGGCGGCTCAGGCAGGTCCAGAAGTTTCTCCAGCGCCTGTCCACCCGCAGCGAAGGTAAAATCACCGCGCGCAATATAGTGTGGATCGACGGTGACGCCGGTACGGCGCAGCGCCTGAACGTAGCCCTGTAAGCGGTAGTGACACAGCGGCATCTCTTCCGGTCCGGCAATACAGCCAATACGCTTATGCCCCAGTTCCTGGAGATAGTTTACGGCGTTGAATGCGGCGGTGAGGTTATCAATGTGGACCGTCGGCAGCTCTAGCTCTGGCGCAAACTCGTTGGCCATGACCATCGGCGGTAAATTACGCTGCTCTTCAATGCTGGCATCAAACGGCAGGCGAGAGCCAAGCAGCAGCATGCCGTCGATCTGCTTGGTGATAATGAGATCGATGAAGGTTTTTTCCTGCTGGTTCTGGTGAGCACAGTCGCCAATCAGCACCAGATAACCCTGTTCCGCTGCGGTGACTTCAATACCGCGGATAATCTCGCTGAAGAAAGGGTCACAGATGTCCGGTACGATCACCAGGATGGTGCGCGACTCATTGCGTTTGACGTTACGCCCCATCGCCTGTGGGAAATAGCCCACTTCAAGCGCAGCCTGCTCCACCCGGTTCCGGGTCGCCTGGGAGACTTTATCCGGGTTCATTAATGCGCGGGATACCGTTGCCGTAGAGACCTGCGCTTTCTGGGCAACGTCTTTCATGGTCGCCGGTGCAACCTCTTTCCTGGACTTCAACGTCTTCTCCTCGCCTGAACACCGAACTTCTGACATCACCATTTTTACAGATAGTTAATGGAATCGGTTACAGAATTTTCATAAAAAGTGTGAGGAGCGTTAAATTTTTCGATCCGTCTTCAGCCTTCGATGGGATCGACGTCCAGTACCCACTTCACTTTTCGCGCTTCGGGCAGGGTGTTAATCAGCACCAGCGCGCCGCTGACGATGTGCTGAAGACGAACGCGAGAGGGGTGCTGGAGCAAAATTTGCCAGCGAAAACGTCCGCTGCGTTTTGGGGCGAGTGCCGGCACCGGGCCCAAAATCCACAGCTGATTATCCACCAGCGGACTGGCCTGCAGGAGGTTTCTCAGCTGCTGCAGGAAAAGCGGCGCCTGCTGGTTGTTGTGGTCTTCCGCGCGGATGATGACGTGGCTGGTCCACGGCGGCAGCTGCATGGTCTGGCGTTCGGCCAGCGCCTGCTCGGCAAAGGCGTCATAGCCTTTGTGCAGAAGGGTTTGCAGCAGCGGGTGCTCCGGGTGGTGCGTTTGCAATACCACTTCGCCCTGTTTACCAGCACGCCCGGCGCGCCCTGCCACCTGGGTATAAAGCTGAGCGAAGCGCTCGGCTGAGCGGAAATCTGCCGAGAACAGCGCGCCGTCCACGTCCAGCAGGGCGACCAGCGTCACGTCCGGGAAGTGGTGGCCTTTTGCCAGCATCTGAGTGCCAATCAGGATGCGTGCGCCGCCGCGATGCACTTCCGCCAGCTGCTGTTCCAGCGCGCCTTTGCGGCTGGTGGTGTCCCGGTCGATGCGGGACAGGGGCACGTCGGGGAAGAAGGGCGCAAGGGCCTGTTCCAGCTGTTCCGTTCCCAGCCCCACCGGCACGATATGCGTTGAGCCACATGACGGACACTGGCGCGGCACCGGACGCTGGCTGTCGCAGTGGTGGCAGCGTAAATGCCGCTGGGCCTGGTGGAAGGTATAGTAGTGGTCACAGCGCGGGCACTCGGCAATCCATCCGCAGTCGTGGCACAGCAGGGCAGGTGCAAATCCGCGACGGTTAAGAAACAGGATCACCTGATTGCCCGCCTGCAGGTGCTGGCGCATGCGGGTAATCAGTGCAGGCGCAAGCCCGGCCTGGACCTGCTGACCTTTCAGATCCAGTACGTGCTGAATGGCCGGACGGGCATTCCCCGCGCGACGCGTCAGGCGCAGCATATGGTATTTACGCTGGCGCACGTTGTGCAGCGTTTCGAGCGCAGGCGTGGCGGAGCCGAGAATAATAGGAATTTGCTCGCTGTGGGCGCGATAAACAGCCAGATCGCGGGCGTGATAGCGCCAGCCTTCCTGCTGTTTATAGGAGCTGTCGTGTTCTTCGTCGATCACGATAACGCCAAGATTTTTAAACGGCGTAAACAGCGACGAGCGGGTGCCGATCACAATCGCCGCTTCGCCGTTTTTCGCTTTCAGCCAGGCGCTGAGGCGTTCGCTGTCGTTCAGGCCGGAGTGCAGCACCTCAACCGGCGCGTTAAAGCGTTCGCGAAAGCGGGCGATGGTTTGCGGCGTCAGGCCAATTTCCGGCACCATCACCAGCGCCTGTTTGCCCTGCGCAAGCACGTTTTCCAGCACGCTCAGGTAGACTTCCGTCTTGCCGGAGCCCGTCACGCCCGCCAGCAGCCAGGCGGAGAAATGATCGGAGGCGCTATGAATCGCGCCCACAGCGGTGGCCTGTTCGGTATTCAGACGCAGGCGATCCCCTGAAACGGAGAAACTCTCGCGCCAGTCGTAAAGGGCAGGCGCTTCGCTTGCCAGGTCGCTCAACCCTTTCTTTCTTAATGCCTGTAGCGCCGTTTCGCTGACTTCAAGTTCGTCGATCTGATGCCGCCAGATTTTCCCCTGACGCAGCGCCGCCAGGGCCTGCTGCTGTTTCTGTGAGCGCTTGAGGCTGTTAATGTCGACGGCCTGTCCATCTTCCGTAGCAAACCAGTACCACATCGGCGCATGGCTGGCGCTTTTGCCCTGGCGCAGCATGATGGGCAGGGCGTGGAACAGGACGTCGCCAATGGGGTGATGATAATAATCCGCCGCCCACAGCAGCAGTCGCCAGGTGCTGGTGGAATAAACGGGCTCGCTGTCGAGCACCTCAACCACCGACTTCAGTTCATTGAGCGGCAGTTCGCTTCGATCGCTGACGGAGACAACAATTCCCACGCGCTGCTGTTTGCCAAACGGCACGGTCACGCGACAGCCCGCTTTGGCGCTCATGCTGTCGGGCAGCAGGTAGTCAAAGGTGCGGGGAAGCGGAACGGGAAGGGCAACGTGAGCGACGGGCATCGAATCTTCCTGACTTGAAAAGTGGCGCGTTAGTATACACATTAGTGAAAGCGGCGTGCGGATCAGTTTGCATACGTTGGTCAAATTCTGTATGATTCGCCGCCTTTGGTGTACTTTACGCCAAAGAACTTACAATCAACATCGCGTGGTGTCTGGCGTTAGGGCTGGAAGAGCGACGCGGCCTTAACTGAGGTTCTCCCATGAAAAAAGATATTCACCCGAAATACGAAATGATTACTGCAAACTGTTCTTGCGGTAACTCTATCCAGATCCGCTCTACCGTGGGTCACGATCTGAACCTGGACGTGTGCGGCAAATGCCACCCGTTCTACACTGGTAAGCAGCGTGATGTTGCAACCGGTGGCCGTGTTGACCGCTTCAACAAGCGTTTCAGCATCCCGGGCGCTAAATAAGTTTCCCGAAAAAAAGGCACCGCAAGGTGCCTTTTTTGTATCCGCTTCTCAGTATTCCCACGTCTCCGGGTCGATACCCAGTTCACGCATAATCACCTTCGCCTCTTCCGGGATTTCATCACTGCGCTCTTTACGCAGATCTTCATCGTTCGGCAACGGTTGACCGGTAAACGCATGCAGAAACGCTTCGCACAGCAGCTCGCTGTTGGTTGCGTGGCGCAGGTTGTTCACCTGACGACGCGTACGTTCATCGGTGAGGATCTTCAACACCTTCAGAGGAATAGAAACCGTAATTTTTTTTACTTGTTCACTCTTCTTACCGTGCTCAGCGTATGGGCTGATATATTCGCCGCTCCATTCAGCCATGAGATACCTTTAATCCTCTCAGTCATTTATCTAAAGGTGCAAAACCTGTAACCACTCGTTTTGAACCGCAATCTTGCCTAGTTTACCGTAGAGACGATACCGTGGCACGGATATTGCCGCTGCAGCGTGCACTAAAGCATATAATTTTAACGGCTATTTGCGCATTGCTCAATCTATACGCAAAGAAGTTTAGATGTCCAGATGTATTGACGTCCATAATTTCAATGTTTACTCTGGTGCCTGACTTTTCACCTCATTCGCCAGGAAGCCCTCACCATGACGCGTAAACAGGCCACTATCGCAGTGCGTAGCGGATTAAATGATGACGAGCAGTACGGCTGCGTTGTCCCGCCCATTCATCTTTCCAGTACCTACAACTTCACCGGATTTAATGAACCCCGCGCGCATGATTACTCGCGTCGTGGCAACCCTACGCGTGACGTGACCCAGCGCGCGCTGGCCGAGCTGGAATGTGGCGCAGGCGCCGTATTAACCAATACGGGGATGTCCGCCATTCACCTGGTGACCACTGTGTTCCTGAAACCAGGTGACCTGCTGGTTGCGCCGCACGATTGCTACGGCGGCAGCTATCGCCTGTTTGATAGCCTGGCAAAACGCGGCTGCTATCGCGTACTGTTTGTCGATCAAAACGATGAACAGGCGCTGAAACAGGCGCTGGCAGAGAAGCCAAAGCTGGTTCTGGTGGAAAGTCCAAGCAATCCATTGTTGCGCGTTGTCGATATTGCGAAAATTTGTCAGCTCGCAAGGGATGCGGGAGCGATAAGTGTAGTGGATAATACGTTCCTCAGTCCGGCCCTTCAGAACCCACTCGCACTGGGTGCCGATCTGGTATTGCATTCATGCACTAAATATCTGAACGGCCATTCTGATGTGGTCGCGGGCGTGGTGATTGCCAAAGATCCCGACGTTGTCACCGAACTGGCATGGTGGGCCAATAATATTGGCGTCACCGCGGGCGCCTTCGACAGCTATCTGCTGTTGCGCGGCATTCGCACGCTGTCGCCGCGCATGGAAGTGGCGCAACGCAATGCCCAGGCGATTGTCGATTTCCTGAAAACCCAGCCGCTGGTGAAGAAGCTCTATCACCCGTCGCTGCCGGAAAATCAGGGGCACGAGATTGCCGCGCGCCAGCAGAAAGGGTTTGGCGCGATGTTAAGTTTTGAACTGGACGGTGACGAGCAAACGCTGCGTCGCTTCCTGAGCGGGCTGTCATTGTTTACGCTGGCGGAATCCTTAGGTGGGGTTGAAAGCTTGATCTCCCACGCCGCGACCATGACGCACGCAGGTATGGCACCGGAAGCACGTGCCGCCGCCGGGATTTCTGAGACGCTGCTGCGGATCTCAACCGGTATTGAAGATTCTGAAGATTTAATTGCCGATCTGGAAAATGGCTTCCGGATCGCAGCCAAGGGGTAATCATGAGTGTGATAGCGCAGGCAGGGGCGAAGGGTCGTCAGCTGCACAAGTTTGGTGGTAGTAGTCTTGCTGATGTGAAATGTTACCTGCGTGTCGCAGGGATCATGACGGAATATTCACAGCCGGGTGACATGATGGTTGTCTCGGCGGCGGGCAGCACCACCAACCAGTTGATTAGCTGGCTGAAACTAAGCCAGACCGATCGCCTTTCTGCGCATCAGGTGCAACAGTCCTTACGCCGTTACCAGAGCGAGCTGATTGCTGGCCTGCTGCCTGCGGACGTAGCGGACGGGCTGATCAGCGCCTTTACCCATGACCTTGAGCGTCTGGCCGCCCTGCTGGACAGCGGGATCACCGATGCGGTGTATGCCGAAGTGGTGGGCCACGGTGAAGTGTGGTCCGCGCGCCTGATGGCCGCCGTGCTGCAACACCTGGGCGTGGAGGCGGCCTGGCTCGACGCGCGTGATTTCCTGCGCGCCGAACGCGCCGCGCAGCCGCAGGTGGATGAAGGCCTGTCCTACCCGCTGCTGCAACAGCTGCTGGTGCAGCATCCGGGCAAACGCATTGTGGTTACCGGCTTTATCAGCCGCAGCAACGCGGGTGAAACCGTGCTGCTGGGCCGTAACGGCTCCGACTACTCGGCAACGCAAATCGGTGCCCTGGCAGGCGTGTCCCGCGTCACCATCTGGAGCGACGTGGCCGGTGTTTACAGCGCAGACCCGCGCAAAGTAAAAGATGCCTGCTTGCTGCCGCTGCTGCGCCTGGATGAAGCCAGCGAGCTGGCGCGTCTGGCCGCACCGGTGCTACACGCGCGCACGCTGCAGCCGGTTTCCGGTAGCGATATCGACCTCCAGCTGCGCTGCAGCTACACCCCGGATCAAGGCTCTACCCGTATTGAACGCGTACTGGCGTCCGGCACCGGGGCGCGTATTGTCACCAGCCACGACGACATCTGCCTGATTGAGTTCCAGGTGCCTGCGGGCCAGGACTTCAAACTGGCGCATAAAGAGATTGACCTGGTGTTAAAGCGTGCTCAGGTACGCCCGCTGGCCGTTGGCGTTCACAATGACCGCCAGCTGCTGCAGTTCTGCTATACCGCTGAAGTGGCCGACAGCGCCCTGAAAATTCTGGATGAAGCGGGCCTGCCGGGCGAGCTTCGCCTGCGTCAGGGGCTGGCGCTGGTGGCGATGGTGGGCGCGGGCGTCACCCGTAACCCGCTGCACTGCCACCGCTTCTGGCAGCAGCTGAAAGGTCAGCCGGTGGAGTTCACCTGGCAGTCGGAAGAGGGCATCAGCCTGGTGGCCGTTCTGCGCAAAGGGCCAACCGAAAGCCTGATTCAGGGTCTGCATACCTCCCTGTTCCGCGCGGAAAAACGCATCGGCCTGGTGCTGTTTGGTAAAGGCAACATCGGTTCCCGCTGGCTGGAGCTGTTCGCCCGCGAACAGGTCACGCTCTCGGCGCGTACCGGGTTCGAATTCATTCTCGCGGGCGTAGTGGACAGCCGTCGCAGCCTGCTGAACTACGAAGGGCTGGACGCCAGCCGCGCGCTTGCCTTCTTTAATGATGAAGCCGTAGAGCAGGATGAAGAGTCGCTGTTCCTGTGGATGCGCGCGCACCCTTACGATGACCTGGTAGTGCTGGACGTGACCGCCAGCGAACAGCTTGCCGATCAGTATCTTGATTTTGCCAGCCACGGCTTCCACGTCATCAGTGCGAACAAGCTGGCGGGAGCAAGCAGCACCGATAAATACCGTCAGATCCACGACGCGTTTGAAAAAACCGGTCGTCACTGGCTCTACAACGCCACCGTTGGTGCGGGGCTGCCGGTTAACCACACCGTGCGTGACCTGATTGAAAGCGGCGACAGCATTCTGGCGCTGAGCGGTATCTTCTCCGGCACGCTCTCCTGGCTGTTCCTGCAGTTTGACGGCACCGTACCGTTCACCGACCTGGTGGATCAGGCGTGGCAGCAGGGCTTAACGGAACCCGATCCGCGCGTTGATCTCTCCGGTAAAGACGTGATGCGCAAGCTGGTGATCCTGGCGCGTGAAGCCGGTTATGACATCGAACCGGATTCCGTACGCGTCGAATCACTGGTGCCTGCCGGCTGTGAAGAAGGTTCTGTTGACCATTTCTTTGAAAATGGAGAAGAACTTAACGAGCAAATGGTGCAGCGTCTGGAAGCGGCGAACGAGATGGGGCTGGTGCTGCGCTACGTGGCGCGTTTCGAGGCCAACGGAAAAGCGCGAGTCGGTGTCGAGGCGGTGCGTCCTGAACATCCGCTGGCGGCGCTGCTGCCGTGCGATAACGTCTTCGCCATCGAAAGCCGCTGGTACCGCGATAACCCGCTGGTGATCCGCGGTCCGGGCGCGGGGCGCGATGTCACCGCCGGGGCCATCCAGTCCGACATCAACCGTCTGGCTAAGCTGCTGTAACCCCTCACCCTAACCCTCTCCCCAAAGGGGAGAGGGGACTGCTCAGTGCGGTCTTTTTCCCCCTCGCACCTTTGGGGGGAGGGCCGGGGTGAGGGGCCTTCTCACCCTCATCTTGAATTTTTCTCATATTCCCTGAGCAAACCTCACCGTTATTGTTGATTATTTCTATTGACGTCCCTCCGCTTTTCCGTCATTTTTGCATCTGGACGTCTAAACGTATAGAAGTTCACAACACAACAGACAATGACACGCGATTGATAGAGGTAAGGTATGAGCTTTTTTCACGCCAACCAGCGGGAAGCACTGAATCAGAGCCTGGCCGAAGTAAACGGCCAGATTAACGTCTCTTTTGAATTTTTCCCGCCGCGCACCAGTGAAATGGAGCAAACCCTGTGGAGCTCTATCGATCGTCTCAGCAGCCTGAAACCGAAGTTTGTCTCCGTGACCTACGGTGCGAACTCCGGCGAGCGTGACCGTACGCACAGCATCATTAAAGGCATCAAAGATCGCACCGGTCTCGAAGCGGCCCCACACCTCACCTGTATCGACGCCACCCGCGACGAGCTGCGCGCCATCGCCCAGGATTACTGGAATAACGGTATCCGTCATATTGTCGCATTGCGCGGTGACCTGCCTCCTGGGAGCGGTAAGCCGGACATGTATGCCGCCGATCTGGTGGGGCTGTTGAAGGGGGTGGCGGACTTTGATATCTCCGTGGCCGCTTATCCTGAGGTTCATCCGGAAGCGAAAAGCGCTCAGGCCGATCTGCTTAACCTCAAGCGTAAGGTGGATGCCGGCGCGAACCGCGCCATTACTCAGTTCTTCTTTGATGTGGAAAGCTACCTGCGCTTCCGTGACCGCTGCGTCTCCGCGGGCATCGACGTTGAAATTATCCCGGGTATTCTGCCGGTCTCTAACTTCAAACAGGCGAAGAAATTTGCTGATATGACCAATGTGCGTATTCCTCTCTGGATGTCTAAAATGTACGAGGGGCTGGACGATGACCCGGAAACACGCAAGCTGGTGGGCGCAAATATCGCGATGGACATGGTGAAGATCTTAAGTCGTGAAGGGGTGAAGGATTTCCACTTCTACACGCTGAACCGTGCTGAGATGAGTTACGCCATATGCCACACGCTCGGCGTTAGACCAGGCGTGTAACAAAAAAGAGCCCTCTTCGGAGGGTTTTTTGATTTATAAGGGTTTTATTTTCCTGCCATATCAGCAATGCTGCCTTTGACGTACAAAACTCATGTATTTTCCATGGGAAATTAAACGGATTTAACTATCGAATCTGTGGGTTATCTCAACTATACCTTATCAACAAGGGCGTATATCGTAACGGTAACACTGTAAAAGGGAGCATAGCGATGAGCACGTCAGACGAAACCAATAAAGCGGCATCAGTCGGCAAATGCCCGTTCCATCAGGGCGGCGTCGATCACAGCGCGGGCGCAGGTACAGGCAGCCGCGACTGGTGGCCAAAACAACTCCGCATCGATCTTCTTAACCAACATTCCAATCGTTCGAACCCGCTGGGTGAAGACTTTGACTACCGCAAAGAATTTAGCAAGCTTGATTACTCCGCGCTGAAAGGCGATCTCAAAGCACTTTTAACCGACTCCCAACCGTGGTGGCCTGCCGACTGGGGCAGCTATGCGGGCCTGTTTATCCGTATGGCCTGGCATGGCGCGGGTACCTATCGCTCCGTTGACGGACGCGGTGGCGCAGGACGCGGTCAACAGCGCTTTGCGCCGCTGAACTCCTGGCCGGATAACGTGAGCCTGGATAAGGCGCGCCGTCTGCTGTGGCCCATCAAGCAAAAATACGGACAAAAAATTTCCTGGGCTGACCTGTTTATCCTCGCGGGTAACGTGGCGCTGGAGAATTCGGGCTTCCGCACCTTTGGTTTCGGTGCCGGGCGTGAAGACGTCTGGGAACCGGATCTGGACGTAAACTGGGGTGATGAAAAAGCCTGGCTGACCCACCGCGATCCGGAAGCGCTGGCGAAGCGTCCTCTGGCCGCCACCGAAATGGGCCTGATCTACGTGAACCCGGAAGGGCCAAACGCCAGTGGTGAACCGCTGTCAGCGGCGGCAGCGATTCGCGCGACCTTCGGCAACATGGGCATGAACGATGAAGAGACCGTGGCGCTGATTGCAGGCGGCCACACCCTCGGCAAGACTCACGGTGCGGGTGAAGCCACCCACGTGGGTACCGACCCGGAAGCCTCACCAATTGAAGCGCAGGGCCTGGGCTGGGCGAGTACGCTCGGCACGGGCGTGGGTGCTGATGCCATTACCTCCGGTCTGGAAGTCATCTGGTCACAAACCCCGACGCAGTGGAGCAACTACTTCTTCGAAAACCTGTTCAAATACGAATGGGTGCAGACCCGCAGCCCGGCAGGGGCGATTCAGTTTGAAGCCGTAGATGCACCGGAAATCATGCCCGATCCGTTCGACCCGTCGAAAAAACGCAAACCTACCATGCTGGTCACCGACCTGACGCTGCGTTTTGACCCGGAATTCGAGAAAATTTCCCGCCGCTTCCTGAACGACCCGCAGGCCTTCAACGAAGCCTTCGCGCGTGCCTGGTTCAAGCTGACCCACCGTGATATGGGGCCAAAATCGCGTTACCTTGGCCCGGAAGTGCCGAAAGAAGATCTGATTTGGCAGGACCCGCTGCCGCAGGCGGTGTTCAACCCGTCGAAAGAAGACATTGAAAGCCTGAAGGCGGAAATTGCGGCCTCTGGTCTGTCCGTGAGCGAACTGGTTTCCGTTGCCTGGGCGTCAGCTTCAACCTTCCGCGGTGGCGATAAGCGTGGCGGCGCTAACGGCGCGCGTCTGGCGCTGGCGCCTCAGCGCGACTGGGATGTGAACGCCGCGGCGGTTCGCGCGTTGCCGGCTCTGGAAGCTATTCAGCGCACCACCAACAAAGCCTCACTGGCCGATATCATCGTGCTGGCGGGCGTGGTAGGCGTTGAGCAGGCCGCAAAAGCCGCAGGCGTGTACGTCACCGTACCGTTCGCCCCAGGCCGCGTGGATGCGCGTCAGGATCAGACGGATATCGAGATGTTTAACCTGCTCGAACCGGTTGCCGATGGTTTCCGCAACTATCGTGCGCAGGTGGATGTGTCTACCACGGAGTCACTGCTGATCGACAAGGCCCAGCAGCTGACGCTGACCGCACCGGAGCTGACGGTGCTGATCGGCGGCCTGCGCGTGCTGGGTGCCAACTTTGATGGCAGCAAGAATGGCGTGTTCACTGACCGCGAGGGCGTGCTGAGCAACGATTTCTTCGTGAACCTGCTGGACATGAACACGCAGTGGAAGGCGACCGACGAATCCAATGAGCTGTTTGCCGGAAGCGATCGCGCCAGCGGTGAAGTGAAATATACCGCCACCCGCGCCGATCTGGTCTTCGGTTCGAACGCCGTTCTGCGCGCGCTGGCAGAGGTTTACGCCAGCGATGATGCGCATGAGAAGTTTGTCCGCGACTTCGTTGCCGCATGGGCGAAGGTGATGGATCTGGACCGGTTTGATCTGCAGTAACCCTTGTGCCGGGTGGCGCTAACGCTTACCCGGCCTACGGGCAAAAAAATCCCCGCTGATGCGGGGATTTTTATTCACGCTATTTACTCCCACTCCTGCAGGAACCGTTGCCCATACTGGTCGGCTACCAGCAGTGCCGCATACACCTGATCCGGCGTTACGCCGCCGGGCATGTTGTGGATGGTTTCTCCTTCCGCACAGGACGCTTCCGCGATCAGACGCATTTTGGCCGGAATATCCTCTTTGATGTTCAGCTGTGCCAGGGTGATCGGCAGCCCAACGCTGTGACAAAGCGCGGCGACGGTCTCTATTTCTTCTACCGGCGCGTTTTCCAGTACCAGCTGCGTCAGCGTACCAAACGCCACTTTTTCGCCGTGATAGAAGTGATGCGCGTCCGGCACTGCCGTCATGCCGTTATGAATAGCGTGTGCTGCCGCCAGCCCGCCGCTTTCAAAGCCTACGCCGCTGAGATAGGTGTTGGCTTCGATAATGCGTTCCAGCGCCGGTGTAACCACATGCTGTTCCGCCGCCAGCATGGCTTTTTCACCCTCTTCAACCAGCGTGTTGTAGCACAGCTCGGCCAGCGCGAGTGCTGCCTGCGTACATTTGCCGCCCGCCATGGTGGTCGCACCGCTGCGTGAGCAGGCGCGTGCTTCAAACCACGTCGCCAGCGCATCGCCAATCCCGGCGGCCAGCAGACGTGCCGGCGCACCCGCCACCACTTTGGTATCGACGATAACCATGTTCGGGTTGTGCGGCAGCATCAGGTAGCGATCGAACTCACCGCTGTCGGTGTAAATGACGGAAAGGGCGCTGCATGGCGCATCGGTGGAGGCGATAGTTGGCGCAATGGCGACGGGTACGTCCATGAAATGGGCCAGCGCTTTGGCGGTATCCAGCGTTTTACCGCCGCCAATGCCCAGCACTGCCAGGCAGTCGGCGCTGTCGGCCAGCTTTTTCAGGCGATCGATTTCATTTTGTGAACATTCACCACCAAACGGCGCGATTTCAGCATGCAGTTCGGCTTTTTTAAAACTCTGACGCAGGGTCTCTTCGGCAAAACCCAGCACAAATTTATCGCCGACCACCAGCCAGCGATTGGCCAGGGGTTTCAGGTAGTCGCCGAGACGGGTAAGCACATCAGCGCCCTGGATATATTTCCCCGGCGATTGAATGATACGGTCCATAACAGTTCTCCCTTAGAGGTTGAGGTTACCAAACGCGTTTTTCCAGTCCTGCTCAAACTTCTCTATGGCTGACTCTACCGCTGGCGTGCCGAGCATGTGTTGCGCTACGTCTAAGGGAAGCGTGATTGCCTCGCATCCCGCCAACAGACAGTCCAGCGCCTGACGCGGCGTTTTGAAGCTGGCGGCCAGCATCTTGCTTTCCGGCGCGTGCAGTTCCAGCAGAGACTGCAGCTCCTGCACCATGCGAATGCCGTCACCGCCCTGCGCATCAACGCGGTTTACGTACGGCGCGACATATTTCGCCCCGGCCAGTGCGGCGAGCAACCCCTGTGCGGCGCTATAAACGGCGGTCCCCAGCGTGATTATCCCCTCTTTTTTCAACGCCTTGATCGCGGTAAGGCCCTCAGCCGTGACAGGGATTTTCACCACGATGTCCGGTATGGCATTACTCAAACGTTTGGCTTCCGCCACCATGCCTTCGGCATCGCGGCTCATGGTTTGAGCAAACAGCGTGCCTTCCGGTCCAATGGCTTTTTGCAGACGCGGCAGCACGTCCCAGATGGATTCGCGGCTGGCGGCGATAATGCTTGGGTTAGTGGTGACGCCCGCAATAGGAAAGATGCGCGCCAGACGTTCAACTTCCGCCACGTTGGCGGTATCCAGATACAGTTCCATTATTTTTCCTTAAGTCAGAAAGGTTGAATAAAGGATACGGCGCACCCAGGCGCGGCGAATACAGGTCAATTTTGCCAAATACTGGATAAATGTAATGTCCTTAGCGAAGTGAGAGAGCGATCACAATGCTACTTTTTGGCGATCAGCTGGCTGTGGTACTGGCGTCGATATTCGGAAGGGGAACGTTCGGTGTGCTTGCGAAACAGACGGCAAAAGTAGTTGCTGTCCGTAAATCCGCAGCGTGTGGCGATATCTTTAATTTTGAGATCGTAGCCTTTCAGCAGCTGACGCGCATGTTCCAGGCGCGTTTTTGTTAAATATTCATTGAATCCGACGCTGCCGACTTTCTGGAATAGATGGGAAAGGTAGTTTGGTGAGATGTAGAACGCCTGTGCCACGGATTCGCGAGTTAACAAAGAGGCATAATTTTCTTCGATATAGCTCCGAACGGCTTCGAACAGTGCCCGGCTGCGGCTGTCGGTGTGAATTTCGCTGCCAAGCAGATCCCGGCAGTGGCTGAGCAGGCTTAAAACCACCAGCCTTGCTGTGTCTTGTTCCTCAGGCTGCATCTGTAATTCGGTGAGCGTTTGCAGTAGAAAAGCCCCCGTTCGCGGACCACGTCGGGCAACCTGGAGTTGTTGTAAGAGCACATTGTCACGCTGTAACTCGATTGTAAGCTGCTGCTTACCGAAATGTATGCTCAGGACGTGAGGCGCAGGATGCGTGATTTGTCCAAAAAAAGAAAAAAACGCCTCGCAGGGAGTGCCAAGGGTAATGCCGAGGCAGGGAGAGGTTCGGGGATGCTGTTCAGCCAGCGCTGAGAAACGAATCTGACCCAGCGGTAACGTGCGGTTCACCAGGTCAGTCAAAATCTGGGTGATATCGGAATGCATAAGGAGGCTACCGAAATTTGCCGGGTGGCGCTAACGCTTACCCGGCCTACTTAACGTAGGCCCGTGCAAGCGCAGCGCCGCCGGGCATAAAGCATTAGCCGGTGTTACGCATACCCGCCGCAACGCCCGCAATCGTCACCATCAGCGCCTGTTCAACGCGTGGATCCGGTTCTTTCCCTTCTTCTTCCGCCAGACGCGAACGGTGCAGCAGCTCTGCCTGCAGGACGTTCAGCGGGTCGGTGTAAATGTTACGCAGCTGAATAGACTCGGCAATCCACGGCAGGTCCGCCATCAGATGTGAGTCGTTGGCGATGTCCAGCACTACTTTGATGTCGCCTTCCAGCAGTTCGCGCAGCTCTTTACCCAGCGCCCACAGTTCAGGTTTCACCAGACGCTGGTCGTAGTATTCCGCCAGCCACAGGTCAGCTTTCGAGAAGACCATCTCCAGCATCCCCAGACGGGTAGAGAAGAATGGCCAGTCGCGGCACATGGTTTCCAGCTCGTTCTGTTTGCCGTCTTCCACCACTTTTTGCAGCGCAGCACCGGCGCCCAGCCAGGCGGGCAGCATCAGGCGGTTCTGCGTCCAGGCAAAGATCCACGGGATCGCGCGCAGAGACTCTACGCCACCGGTTGGGCGACGCTTCGCAGGACGTGAGCCCAGCGGCAGTTTACCCAGCTCCTGCTCAGGGGTGGCTGAACGGAAGTAAGGGACGAAATCTTTGTTTTCACGCACGTAGCCGCGGTACAGATCGCAGGAGATAGCCGACAGCTCGTCCATGATATGGCACCAGGAGGCTTTCGGCTCCGGCGGTGGCAGCAGGTTGGCTTCCAGGATCGCGCTGGTATAGAGCGACAGGCTGCTGATGGTCACTTCCGGCAGGCCGTATTTGAAGCGGATCATCTCGCCCTGCTCGGTGACGCGCAGGCCGCCTTTCAGGCTTCCCGGCGGCTGTGACAGCAGCGCCGCGTGCGCCGGTGCGCCGCCACGGCCAATTGAACCACCGCGTCCGTGGAAAAGGGTCAGTTCAATACCGGCTTTCTCGCAGGTTTTGATCAGTGCGTCCTGCGCCTGATACTGCGCCCAGGATGCCGCCATCACGCCCGCGTCTTTCGCGGAGTCGGAATAGCCGATCATCACCATCTGCTTGCCCTGAATAAAGCCGCGGTACCAGTCGATGTTCAACAGCTGGCTCATGACGTCGTTGGCATTGTTCAGGTCGTCGAGGGTCTCAAACAGCGGGGCGACCGGCAGGGCGTAGTCGATTCCCGCTTCTTTCAGCAGAAGGTGAACGCCAAGCACGTCGGACGGGGTCTTCGCCATGGAGATCACATAGGCGGCCACCGATCCTTTCGGCGCATCAACGATCGCTTTACAGGTGTTGAGCACTTCGCGGGTTTCGTTGCTTGGCTCCCAGTTGCGAGGCAGCAGAGGGCGCTTCGAGTTCAGCTCGCGGATCAGGAACGCCTGCTTGTCAGCTTCGGACCAGCTTTCATAATCGCCGATGCCGAGATAGCGGGTCAGCTCGCCCAGGGCTTCGGTATGACGGGTACTTTCCTGACGTACGTCGATACGCACCAGCGGCACGCCGAAACACTTCACGCGACGCAGGGTGTCGAGCAGTTCGCCGTTAGCGATGATACCCATCCCGCAGGCCTGCAGTGATTTATAACAGGCGTAAAGCGGCTCCCAGAGCTGTTCGTTCTGGCTGAGCAGGCCTTCTGGTTTTGGCAGGCGCTGGCCTTTCAGGCGCGCTTCCAGCCAGGCCTGAGTGGCCATCAGCTGACCACGCAGCTTTTTCATCAGGAAACGGTACGGCTCGCTGGCGCCTTCTTCGCCGGCCAGCGCGCGCAGTTCCGGCGTCGCTTCTACCATCGACAGCTCGGAGATCAATACCTGAATGTCTTTCAGGAACAGGTCGGTCGCTTTCCAGCGGCTCAGCAGCAGGACGTGGCGGGTGATTTCCGCGGTCACGTTCGGGTTACCGTCGCGGTCACCGCCCATCCAGGAGGTGAAGCGCACCGGAACAAAATCAACCGGCAGGCGGTAGCCGAGGTTCTCTTCCAGCTGTTCGTTCAGCTCGCGCAGGTAGTTCGGTACCCCTTCCCACAGGCTGTTTTCCACCACCGCAAAACCCCATTTGGCTTCGTCGACCGGGCTTGGGCGATGCTTACGAATTTCATCGGTGTGCCAGGACTGGGCAATCAGCTGGCGCAGACGGCGCATCAGCTGGTTGCGTTCGTAGTCGGCAATGTCTTTGTTATCCAGCTGCTTGAGGCAGTTGTTCACTTCCACCATTTTGTGGATCAGGGTGCGACGGGTAATTTCGGTTGGGTGTGCGGTCAGCACCAACTCCAGCGAAAGCGACTCCACCGCTTTTTTGATGGTGGCTTCGTTGAGGTCTGGCTGGTCTTTCAGTTTACGAAGGGTGCGGGCAATGACTTCCGGGTTGCTGGCCGCTTCGCCGTTTGGCGAAATGCTGTGGTATTGCTCAGCGGTGTTGGCCAGGTTCAGGAACTGGCTGAATGCGCGTGCAACGGGCAGCAGCTCATCGTTAGAGAGGTTCTGCAAGGTGGTGAGCAGCTCCTGACGACTGGCCTCGTTACCGGCGCGGGAAGATTTAGACAGCTTGCGGATGGTTTCAACGCGGTCGAGGATGTTCTCCCCCAACGCATCTTTGATGGTATCTCCAAGCACTTTGCCGAGCATACTGACATTACTACGCAACGCGGAATATTGTTCGTTCATAAAAACCCAGTCACCCCATCATTTTTGTTTATGCCCAGGCGAAAATCTTCTGGACATTATTTTGTCATCTCCCTTTATAAAGCCACGTAAAACCCTCGTCGTCAATTGCTGCGAAAACGGTTCAGCAAACGAATAAATGCGGGCAATTTACGAAATTTAATTCGCATTGCGTCAGATAAGAGATGCTTATGGGAATGTGACGGAGATCATGCGATTTGTTGCCCTCACCCTAACCCTCTCCCACAGGGAGAGGGGACTCTTCGGTGCGGTTTTAATGCCAGCAGAAGTGATGCACAACCTGGGTAATCAGTTCACGGGTGGGTTTGATAAAGCGGGTTTCCAGATATTCATCCGGCTGGTGGGCCTGGTTGATGGAGCCAGGGCCAAGGACCAGGGTAGGGCACAGCGTCTGAATAAACGGCGCTTCGGTGCAGTAGTTCACCACGTCGGTTTTCTCACCGAGCAGTTTTTCCACAACTTCAACCAGCTGATGGTCCGGCGGGCATTCGTAACCCGGGATCGGTGGGTGCAGCTCGGAGACCGTCAGACGGCCCGGCCAGCGCTCGCTCACCGGGGCCAGCGCCTCATTCAACAGGCCGTCAAGATCGCTCAGGGTCATGCCCGGCAGCGGGCGGATATCCATGTGCAGTTCGCAGCAGGCGCAGATACGGTTGGAGGCATCACCCCCGTGCAGGCTGCCGAGGTTCAGCGTCGGATACGGCACGGTGAACGCCTCGTAGTGATAGCGTTCTTTCAGATCGTCGCGCAGGGTCATGATGCGGCCGATGGCGTCATGCATCAGCTCGATGGCGTTCACGCCGCGCGCCGGATCGCTGGAGTGGCCGGACTGGCCGAGCACGCGCACGGCGGTAGAAATATGGCCTTTGTGCGCGCGGATCGGTTGCAGAGACGTCGGCTCACCGATAATGGCGCAATCCGGGCGAATCGCCGTGTTTTCAGAGAAGTAGCGCGCGCCCGCCATGCTGGTCTCTTCATCGGCGGTCGCCAGAATGTAGAGCGGTTTTTTCAGCTTCGTCACGTCCACGTCACGGAGCGCGTCGAGGATAAAGGCGAAGAAGCCTTTCATGTCGGCGGTGCCCAGACCGTAGAGCTTGTTGTCGTGCTCGGTCAGGGTGAACGGATCGCGCGTCCAGCGGCCATCGTCAAACGGCACGGTGTCGGTATGACCGGCCAGCAGCAGGCCGCCCGCACCGGTTCCGGTGCTGGCGAGCAGGTTAAATTTGTGGCGAGTTCCGGGGACGGGCTGAACCTCAACGTTAAACCCAAGATCGCTAAACCAACCCGCCAGCAGATTGATTAAAGACTCATTGCTCTGATCCAGCGCTTCTTCCGTTGCGCTGATGGACGGTGTGGCAATCAGGGCGCGGTAGATCTCGATAAATGGCGGTAAGTTCATTTTCATTGTTGACACACCTTAGGTCGTGATAGTATCAATATTCATGCAATAAATGTGAATAAAAATACATTAACGTTGAGCATAAAGGAACCCGATGTTGAATACGCTGATTGTAGGCGCTAGCGGTTATGCGGGCGCAGAGCTTGTAAGCTACGTGAATCGCCATCCACATATGACCATAACCGCTTTGACCGTGTCAGCGCAAAGCAATGATGCAGGAAAGTTAATTTCCGATTTGCATCCGCAGCTTAAGGGCCTGGTCGATCTGCCGCTACAGCCCATGTCTGACATCAGCGAGTTTACCGACGGCGTCGACGTGGTGTTTTTAGCCACCGCGCATGAGGTCAGCCACGACCTGGCGCCGCAGTTTCTGGCGGCCGGCTGCGTGGTCTTCGACCTCTCCGGCGCGTTCCGCGTTAACGACGGCGCGTTCTACGAAAAATATTACGGTTTCACCCATCAGCACCCTGATCTGCTTGAAAAAGCGGTGTACGGCCTGGCGGAGTGGAGCGCAGATAAACTGAAAGAAGCGGACCTGATTGCCGTTCCGGGCTGCTACCCGACGGCGGCGCAGCTTTCCCTGAAGCCGCTGATCGACGCGGGTCTGCTGGATCTGAACCAGTGGCCGGTGATCAACGCCACCAGCGGCGTGAGCGGTGCAGGACGCAAGGCGGCGATTTCCAACAGCTTCTGCGAAGTGAGCCTTCAGCCGTATGGCGTATTTAATCACCGTCATCATCCTGAAATCACGACGCATCTGGGCGCGGACGTCATTTTCACCCCGCACCTGGGCAGCTTCCCGCGTGGGATCCTCGAAACGATCACCTGCCGCCTGAAACCGGGCGTGACCAAAGAGCAGGTGAGCGAGGTCTTCACGCAGGCGTATGCGGATAAACCGCTGGTGCGCCTGTACGACAAAGGCGTGCCGGCGCTGAAAAACGTGGTCGGTCTGCCGTTCTGCGATATCGGCTTTGCCGTTCAGGGTGAGCATCTCATCGTGGTGGCCGCAGAAGATAACTTACTGAAAGGCGCTGCCGCACAGGCAATGCAGTGTGCAAATATTCGTTTCGGTTTCCCTGAAACGCAGGCTCTTATTTAAGGTGTGATGATGAACCCATTAATTATCAAACTCGGTGGTGTACTGCTGGACAGCGAAGAAGCGCTGGAGCGTCTGTTTACCGCGCTGGTGAACTATCGCGAATCACATCAACGTCCGCTGGTGATTGTGCACGGCGGTGGCTGCGTGGTGGATGAGCTGATGAAAGGGCTCAACCTGCCGGTGAAAAAGAAGAACGGCCTGCGCGTGACGCCTGCTGACCAGATTGACATCATTACCGGCGCGCTGGCGGGTACGGCGAACAAAACGCTGCTGGCGTGGGCGAAGAAACACCATATTGCGTCCGTGGGCCTCTATCTGGGCGATGGCGACAGCGTAAAAGTGACCCAGCTCGACGAAGAGCTCGGCCACGTTGGACTGGCGCAGCCAGGTTCGCCTAAGCTGATTAACACGCTGCTGGAAGGCGGTTTCCTGCCAGTGGTGAGCTCCATCGGCGTGACCGAAGAGGGCGAGCTGATGAACGTTAACGCTGACCAGGCGGCGACCGCGCTGGCGGCAACGCTGGGTGCGGACCTGATCCTGCTCTCCGACGTGAGCGGCATTCTGGACGGTAAAGGCCAGCGCATTGCGGAAATGACGGCTGAGAAAGCCGAGCAGCTGATTGCGCAGGGCATTATTACCGACGGCATGATCGTCAAAGTGAACGCCGCGCTGGATGCGGCACGCACGCTGGGCCGCCCGGTGGATATCGCCTCCTGGCGCCACGCGGAGCAGCTCCCGGCGCTGTTTAACGGCACGCCGATTGGCACGCGTATTTTAGCGTAATCGATTTAATGTTTTGTAGGCCCGGTAAGCGCAGCGCCACCGGGCAATGAAATTCAAAGATATTAAGGAAGCATGTTATGGCACTTTGGGGTGGGCGTTTTACACAGGCAGCGGATCAGCGGTTCAAACAGTTCAACGACTCTTTGCGCTTCGACTACCGCCTGGCCGAACAGGATATTGTCGGCTCTGTGGCCTGGTCCAAAGCGCTGGTAACGGTAGGCGTACTGACCGCAGACGAACAATTACAGCTGGAAGAAGCGCTGAACAATCTGCTGGAAGAGGTGCGTCTGGATCCGCAGCAAATCCTGCAGAGCGATGCCGAAGATATTCACAGCTGGGTGGAAGGCAAACTGATCGACAAGGTCGGCCAGCTGGGTAAAAAGCTGCATACCGGCCGGAGCCGTAACGACCAGGTCGCCACCGACCTGAAGCTGTGGTGTAAAGATACCGTTGGCGAACTGCTGGCGGCTAACCGTCAGCTGCAGAGCGCGCTGGTGGAAACCGCGCAGAACAACCAGGACGCGGTGATGCCGGGTTATACCCACCTGCAGCGCGCCCAGCCGGTGACCTTTGCGCACTGGTGTCTGGCCTACGTTGAGATGCTGGCGCGTGATGAAAGCCGTCTGCAGGATACCCTGAAACGTCTGGACGTCAGCCCGCTGGGCAGCGGCGCGCTGGCCGGTACCGCTTACGAAATCGACCGTGAACAGCTGGCAGGCTGGCTGGGCTTTGCCTCCGCCACTCGTAACAGCCTGGACAGCGTGTCCGACCGCGACCACGTGCTGGAGCTGCTCTCCAATGCCTCTATCGGGATGGTGCACCTCTCGCGCTTTGCCGAAGACCTGATCTTCTTTAACTCCGGTGAAGCCGGCTTCGTTGAGCTGTCCGACCGCGTGACCTCAGGCTCATCCCTGATGCCGCAGAAGAAAAACCCGGACGCGCTCGAGCTGATCCGCGGCAAATGTGGCCGCGTGCAGGGTGCGCTGACCGGCATGATGATGACTCTGAAAGGGCTGCCGCTGGCGTACAACAAAGACATGCAGGAAGACAAAGAAGGGCTGTTCGACGCGCTCGACACCTGGCTGGACTGTCTGCACATGGGCGCGCTGGTGCTGGACGGCATTCAGGTGAAACGTCCGCGCTGCCAGGAAGCGGCGCAGCAGGGCTATGCGAACTCTACCGAACTGGCGGATTATCTGGTGGCGAAGGGCGTACCGTTCCGCGAGGCGCACCATATTGTCGGTGAAGCGGTGGTCGAGGCGATTCGTCAGGGCAAGCCGCTGGAAGATCTGACGCTGGCCGATCTGCAGAAGTTCAGCGCGGTTATCGGGGATGATGTGTATCCGATTCTGGCGCTGCAGTCCTGTCTGGACAAGCGTGCCGCGAAGGGCGGCGTGTCGCCGAAGCAGGTGGCGCAGGCGATTGCGGATGCGAAAAACCGGCTGGTTTGAACCGTGCGGGCTGGTGCCCTCACCCCGGCCCTCTCCCACAGGGAGAGGGAGAAAAACGGAGCCTGGCTTAGCGCTGGGCTTTTTT